>CAZFJO010000017.1:16548-25089 GCA_964518915.1 uncultured Saprospiraceae bacterium | reverse complement strand
TACAATTAATACCAGCATTCTATATGCCCATACTTGTGCTGAAGGAATTCTGGAGATGTAAGTTGAAGTGAAGTAAGCACCTATGGCCTGACCTATGGCAATAATAGACCCTGCCTTCCAGTCTATCAGTCCATGCAACTGGAAAAGGAAGATGGCCATAATACTAAAGGCTACAATAATCAATGCCTTTATGCCATTGGCTTCGAGGAGTTCTATTTTACACATAAGAACCATAAGGCTGAGCAGAATAAGCCCGAGACCCATCTGTATAAATCCTCCGTAGAATCCTGCAAGAAGAAAGGCTGGCACAAGAACATAAAACGGTATCTCTTGCTTTTTGCTTTCTGTGATTAACCACTTTTTAGGGTTGACGAGTATAATAAGCAGCATTACAATCGAGAGATATTTGAAGACGGCTCTGAAGCCTTCATTAGAAATAATAGTTGCTAAGTATACGCCACAGATGGCTCCTATAAAAGTCAAGATTACATACACTCGACTTTTCTTAAAGTTTAACTTTCCTTCTTTGTAAAACCCTAAACTAGCGAATGTACCTGCTGCCAAAACCCCTATTCTGTTGGAGCCATTCGCTACATTTGCCGGAAGGCCAGCTACATCCATTAATAAGGACAAGGTAATTATTGATCCATATCCAGACAGTGTATTGATTATTCCGGCTATCAATCCGCCGATAGAAAGTATTAAGTAATATAAAGGGGAACCTGGTTCCATGGTTTATGTGGTAATTTCTTGACACAATTCTAGCAACACGCCGTTACAATCCTTAGGGTGTAAAAAACAGACCCATTTGTTATCAGCGCCACGCTTGGGTTCAGTATTGAGCAACCTATAACCTTCTTTCCCAAGCCTATTCATCTCAGCAATTATATCTGTAACAGCAATCGCTATGTGGTGTATTCCTTCACCTTTTTTCTCAATATACTTAGCAATTACTCCATCAGGATCGAGAGATTCTAGCAATTCGATTTTATTAGGGCCTACTCGAAAAAACGAAGTAGACACATTTTCAGATTCTACGGTTTCTCGTTTGTATGGAGGAGCGCCTAGTAAAGTAGTATAGATTTTTTCTGCGCTTTCTAGTGACTTGACAGCAATACCTATATGTTCTATTTTCTGCATATTCTAAAGTAGTTATAAAAAAAGAGAGAACCAGATCGTATGATCTGATTCTCTGCTCTTAAATCGTAATAAACTTTATGTTTACGGGATGTTGTTTTAGTTGCTCTACTTCTTAAGGAGATCTCTTATTTCCGCAAGTAGGTCATTGTCAGAAGGTCCAGCTGGAGCTTCTTCCTCTGCAGGCTTAGACTTGTTGTAAGCTCTTACTATAAGGAATAAAATGAATGCAATGATGATGAAATCGATAATGAATTTCAACCATTGTCCCCAGCGTACAGCTACTTCAGGAGCGGTAATGTTACCGTCTGCATCAGCTACTGCTGCTTGAAGAACATACTTTAGATCGGAAAAATCAACATTTCCCAGTGCCATTCCTATCGGAGGCATAAGGATATCATTGGTAAATGAGGTTATAACATTGCCAAATGCGCCCGCAATGATAACTGCAACAGCTAGTTCCAGCACATTTCCGCGCATAATGAAATCCTTGAATTCTTTAATCATAATAGTTCGTTTTGATAAATAATATATACAAATATATGAAAAATGCCTATATATTACCCTTTAATTGTAAGTAGGAAACTTCTAGGTATGGTTGTAGTAGATAATATTTTGATCAGTAAGGACATTTTGGAAGCTCATTTTCTATGCAATTTATCTGCATGTAAAGGAGCTTGCTGCTGGGAAGGAGACTGGGGCGCACCGCTTGAAAAAGAAGAAATTGATATACTCGAAAGTATTAAAGAATCGATCCTTCCATATCTTTCTGATCGATCTAAAAAAATGCTTCAAGAAAAAGGTGGCGTCGATTATTACGATGAACCTGAATTCCATGGAACGAGACTGCATGAAGATGCTTCGTGTGTATATCTCACTATGAAAGATGGAAAGGCATCATGTGGGATAGAACAAGCATGGAAAGATGGTGTCATACCATTCAGAAAGCCTATTTCGTGTCACCTGTATCCCATAAGAGTAACGAAAAATCCAGAAACCAACTTTCATGCTATGAACTATGACAAGTGGGAAATATGTAGTGCAGCATGCGCTCTCGGTAAGGAAAAGAAAGTGAGATTATTCGAGTTTGCAAGAGAGGCAATAACCAGAGCTTATGGCCCAGAATTCTACGAATCTTTAGAGAATGCATCCAGATATCTGGAGGAACAATCTTGAAATTGTAATAATTGACTGGTTTAAAGGGCCTTAAACCTTGGAACTATTACTTAAAGAGCGTACATTTGCACCACTTTTTGAAATACGTATCAATAGAATATACATATGGCATTAATTGGAAGAATTAGAAAGAATTTTTGGTTTGTACTTGTGCTGATATTTTTTGCACTTGCATCATTCGTAATTATGGATATGGTAGGCCAGAATTCTAGCACAGGAGGTGGACTCAATAATATAGGTCAGATCAATGGAACTGAGGTAGATGTCCGGGAGTTCAATGCAGCCGAGCAATCCCTATTCGGAGGATCTACAGACATCTATAGGAATAAGGAGCTTGCTTGGGATTATATGGTGGAGAAAGCCATTATAACCGATGAGTCTGATGAAATCGGACTTAATGTTCCTACAGAAGAATTAAAGAACTTGCTTTTCGGGGCTAGTCCTTCTCCTATCGTGAGGTCTATGTTTACGAATCAAGCTACTCAGCAGTTCGATAGACAATCGCTGCTTCAAGTAAAACAGAATATAGAAAGTGGAGAAGCTTTAAATCCTAGTTTTACTCAATCTTGGCAGCAAGTTGAAAAGAGCGTAAGAAAATCTAAGTTAGAAGACAAGATGGGAGCGCTCGTAGCTAAAGGTATGTATGCACCATCGTGGATGGTCGAGCAGAACAATGTATCTAATGCGGCTAATGTAGACATCAGTTATGTTAAAATACCATTTGACTATATAGAAGATGAAGTAACCGTAACAGACGATGAGGTTGTTGCTTTTGCTCAGAAGAATGGAGACAAGTACAATCAAGATATAGAAACTAGAATGCTTGAAGCATTTTACATCGATGTTCTTCCTACTCCTGCAGATAGTGCTCTGTGGAAAGAAGAGGTAGCTAAAATGGTCCCAGAATTTAGAGTAGCTCCAGATGATTCTGTCTATGCTACTTTTCACAACGGCTTTTTCTCACACTACTACAACAGTGTTGATCAATTACCAGAGATGGTTAAAGAGGTAATTCCTAACATGGAACCAGGAGAAGTACATGGACCTTATCTTGACAATACAGCATACATAGCCATGAAGCTGATTGACAAGAGAATTGTTCCAGATTCAGTAGAAGCAAGGCATATATTAAGGTCTACACGTACTGGATCGACTGTTGCTGCGGCTAGAGCATACATCGATAGTTTAAAAGTTCTTTATGAGACTGGACAAGTTTCTTTCGATTCTCTGGCTATTAAAAACAGTGAAGACCCTGGATCATCATTCTTAGGGGGTGACTTAGGAACATTTGAGCAAGGGAAGATGATGAAGCCTTTTAATGATGCACTATTCCTAGGTGGAAAAAAAGGCAATCTGTATACAGTAACAACAGAAGCTGGCGTACACTTGATAGAACTTCAGGATGTTATATATGGAGATAGAAATGAGAAGTATAAATTAGCATTCGTAAGAACGGCTATAACGCCTTCTGACGATACACAAGAAAGGTTAGAAACAGAGATTAGTGATCTTGTAAGTGAGCATGGAGACATTGCCTCTTTAAAAGAAGCTATCAGTGGAAGAGAAGATATAAAAACACAAGTTATAGGACCGTTCAATGCCAATGACTATAATATCCCTTCATTCGGAACAAGCCAAGAATCAAGAGATATTATTAAGTGGGGATTTGAGGAGGATACAGAAGTAGGGGCGCTTTCTGCAAGTATCTACACTTATAGTGATCCTATTAATTACTTCGATAGTAGATATGTTCTGGTAGGATTAAATGAAGTAATTCCTAAAGGAATGCCTGGAGCTGCAGGATTGAGGAACTTAGTAGAATCTGAGTTATTAACTCAGAAGCGAGGCGAAATGATTGCATCTCAGGTATCAGGCTCAGACTTAAGTGCTATTGCAGCTCAGTTTGGTTCTCAAGTAGATTCTCTTAATAGCATTAACTTCTCTACTTCGTCCATGCCAGGAATAGGTAATGAACCTAAACTATTTGCGAAAGCGATATCTATGAATCAAGGTCAGACATCAGCGCCTATAGTAGGAAGCAATGGTGTATATATCGTAAAAGTTAACAGCAAAGATCCTGGTTCTCCATCGACTAATGTGTCACTTGGAAGAAGTTTATTAAACAATACAGCGAGATCTTCAGCGCCATTGAGATTGATGGATGCGCTCAGAGAAAAAGCAGATATAGCAGACGGAAGATCTAAGTTCTTCTAGATAGAAATAATATATTTTAAAAGGGACAGGATTCAGTTCTTGTCCCTTTTTTTATGTTTAACAATGAGCTTGGTGGCGACCAGGGCTATACGTATGCCTTGTTTTCATCTTAAAAAGCTTAAACATTTTATATTTTATACCCTGTAATTGGGGATTGCTGATTGAAAATGAAGTGCGATTCTGAAGTAAATTATACCTTAGTGAGGACGAAAGATTACAATCTTAAGTTGAAAAAAAACGTTATCCTTAACATGAAAACATTCTTAACCTCTGTAGTATGTATATTATGTGTCTGCATGATATCAGTAGGCTGTAAGAAGGATAATGTGATACAAGAACACGATAAAGATGGAAATCTTATAAGGCACTATGAGGTCGATACCGACAGCTTGATTCATGGACTTTATCTAGTCTTTAGAAGCAATGGAGATACGCTCGAGCAAGCCATGTATACCCACGGAAAGCTGAACGGAAAAAGAGCGATTTACTACCCAGGAAATCAACCAGAGCAAGTAGAGTATTATGAGATGGACTCTCTATCAGGTTCATATCAGGTGTTCCATAAAAACGGACAATTGCAGTTTCAAGGAACATTTATTGAGAATAAGTTTCAAGGAGAAGCTAAGTCCTATTACGATAATGGTGCATTGAAAGAAGAAGTCCTATTCGTGGATAATGAAGAGAACGGACCATTCATAGAATATTACCAGACGGGTGGCAAGAAATGGGAAGGAGAATATAAAAATGGAGACAATGAGATCGGATTATTACTCCATTTTGCTGAGAATGGCGATACGATTAAGAAGATGGAGTGCGACGACTTATTTATATGTAGAACCTTTTATCGCAATGAAAAGTACCCTGACGATGTGGAATAAGTTTTCGATAATCTTATTTATTGTTTTCCTCATCTCGGATTCAGCAGAAGGGCAGACTTCTTCTCAAGAAGCATATGGGTTTTTATCTCTTCCTTCTTCTGCAAGAGAGACAGCACTCGGAGGAGGCGCGATAGCGATTGTAGATGAAGATTTAGCACTGGCATTTTCTAATCCAGCTGCATTGAATCCCCTTATGCACAACCGGATAAATTTCAATTATAATTTTCACTTCGCAGGAATTTCTAATGGATTTTTCTCCTATGCTAGGACCATAGATAAGTGGAATACAACCGTGCATGGTGGAGTGAAATTTATTGATTATGGCAGTTTTATCGGGGCAGACGAATTCGGAAATATAGGAGAATCGTTTACGGCAGGAGAACTGTCCATGTTTATAGGAGGCTCTTATGTTCTAAATAAAAAATTGAGACTAGGATCCAATATAAAATACGTACAGTCAGACTTAGGAGGTTACAATAGTTATGGAATCGCAGGAGATCTAGGAATGACTTATTATGATGAAGATAGGAGGTTGGTCGTAACAGCATTGATTAAGAATGCAGGATCTGAAATTTCATCTTACCGCAATGATCTAAGTCTTTCTCCGATAGACTTACAGTTAGGGTTGTCTAAAAAATTGAAACACCTTCCTTTTAGGATAGGTGTAGTAATGCATCATCTGCATCGGTGGAATATAAGATTCGATAGCGTTCTTGATCAGGAAGTAGATATCCTCGGTGAGACCATAGAAGCAGGTGCCTTTTCTAAATTCGCGGATAATTTTTTCCGGCATTTTATATTTAACGGAGAATTTTTATTCGGTAGCAATGAAGTGGTTAGGCTGAGACTGGGATACAACCACTTAAGAAGAAAAGAGTTATCTGTCTCAGGATTGAGAAGCCTTGCGGGATTCAGTCTAGGGTTAGGGATTAAAGTTTCTTCTTTTCGTCTTGATTATGGTGTAGGATACCATCACTTAGCTGGAGGAGTGAATCACATCAGCATCAGTACTGATTTAGATTCTTTCTTCAAGAAAAAAATCTGACCTTTACTTTTTAGACAACCACTTAGCCGGGTCGAGTTTAGACTTGTCTTTCCACACTTCGAAATGGAGTACACTTCCAGCACGGTCTAGATTTCCGATGACTTGTCCTTCTTTTACTTCTTCATTTTTGCTTACAGATACGGCATAGAGTTTAGAATATACTGTATAGTAACTTGCGTGCTGGATGATAACCATATAATCGTAGCCCGGGATTTTAGTTACACCGATTACCTTACCGGAAAATACACTGAATACATCTGATCCTGGCTTGGCAGATATGTCTATACCATTGTTATTTACCTTGAGTCCTGCGATAGAAGGGTGGGCATGAACACCGAATTTACTTTTAGTGGAACCTCCTCTTATGGGCCATTTTAAGTTTCCTTTCGCTTTCGCAAATGTTTTAGTAACTGGAGTCACTGCTTTTTTCTCAACAACCTTTTCTTCTTTCTCTACTGTTTTCAATTCAGCAATAATGAAGCTCTCAATAGCCCCATTAAGTGCTTCTCTTTCACGATTCTGTGTTTCTAATTGTTGTTGCAGTTTCTTTTCATCCTTATTAAGCTTACCCAGCAATTCATCTTTCTTTTTCTTTTCTGCTTGAAATAGGGACTGTTGTTTTTTATTGGATTCAAGAATAGCTGCTTGTCGTTTCTGTTCTTCCTGAATGGCTTGATTCTTTTCAGAAATGTTTTCTCTTACAGTCAAGATTTCCTGAGACTTGGAAATACAGAAAGATTCGAATTGTTTCGTGTACCTCCATCTAAGAAAAGCCTTATTAAGATTATCTGCTGACAGTATGTACGTCCACTTGCTTGTTCCTTTTTTTTTCAGGTAGGCGTATCGGAGAAGCTGTGCGTATTGATCCTTCGTTACATCTAGGTCTTTCTCAAGATTTATCAGTTGGGCTTGATTAGACTTGGTTTCTTCTTTACTTAAATCAAGAGAAGCTTGTAGGTTGTCAAGAAGTTTCCGACGTTGAGTTATTTTAGAATTTAGCAGATCTATTTCTGCTAGGCTCTTAGATTTAGTCTCTGCTGTAGATTCTAGGTTTTTCTGAGTCCGCTCTATCTGTGAGATGATGTCTGTTCTCTGTTTTTCGAGATCCTTCCTGTCTTGGCTTTTCGCTTCTAAGGATAGAAGGAGAAGAACGATATATACCAGATTAATTAATCTCTTCATAATAGGTAGGTATATCGAAGGTGGTCCGTTTAGGTTTCTGGAAACTGATTTCTTTAAAATCCAATTTAAATTGCGCCTGGCCACCATCCACAGGAAGGGTGTAGTTTCTTAAGTAGGGGATCTTTCCTATTCCTTCTAAATCTCTATAATCTCCATATTCTGCAGAGGCAGTGCGTTCTTGATTGTCGGTATAAGACAGCTGCTCAAGGGAGAGATCATAACCGTTGATATAGTATACTAGATTCATAAAGTCTAAGGTGCCTGAAACCCTGTATATATTTTCTTCTAGGCTGGTAGTAATTGTTCCAGGATCCGGAACAATAGAATTGCCCACTAGCAATTGTTGTGCAAGAGAAAAGTCAAAGTCTATATTAAAGGCTTGCTCAAGTTCAGCGATGCTCCCTTGTTCGTACTTCTGTTCTAGTCGGTAGATAATAAAAAATGAATCTGGTCGTATAAGGATTCTACTTGCTTCAGCTTTAAACTTTCTAAACACCATCCATATCATAGAATCCTTTTTCATCCTCAGATAGACTGTTCCCGATACATTCTCTTGTGGAGATTTCACTTTGGCTCCAGCTCTGCTTGCATACCAGTCAAATTCTACATTGCGATCTTCCAGAGATTGTACAAGTACAGAATCTGTTCTAGTAGGAATGGGACCGAGGTCGACCAGTTTCTTATTCCCTCCGCAAGAACTTGCAAGTACTATAATGATGAAGGCAAGACATGAAATCCTTAGATGCATAGCGTCTATTGTTTCGGCTTGAAGTTTTTAGCAATCAACTCTTCCGCTTTCTTCTGAGCTTCATCAGCCTTGTCTTTCTGTCCCTGGGCATTATAGATATCTCCTTGGAGTGACCAAGCAACTGGATTTTTTCCTTCACTGAAGGCAATGGCTTCTTCTAT
>CAZFJO010000017.1:2638-16448 GCA_964518915.1 uncultured Saprospiraceae bacterium | reverse complement strand
CTCGTAAGATTTTTCATCAAGGAGAAGGACCATCAATTGTGACCATACTGAGAATGTTGTATTTTCTATACTCAGCGATTTTCTGTAGGTCTCTATGGCTTCTTGGTTTCTACCTGACAGACTTAATGCATCAGCATGTATGGCTAGACACTTTACTTCCCCAGGATGTACAAGACAGAGCCTACTGGTAACTTCTAGAATAGAATTTCCGAGAACACTGTCTTGGTTATTGTAGTATTTATCTAGGAATGGAATCAGTTCTCTGACTTTAGCGGAAGGGTCTATTGAGGTGTCTTCTATAACAGGTAGCATGGAACGTAGAAATGCGGCATCGTCTCCTTCTTCTGCGTTTAAGGTTGCCAGAGCAGCATTGGCTCTAGGATCATTAGGATCTATGATGATGGCTTTATCGTACCATTGCTTGGCTTTCTTTTTCTTTCCGCGCTGGAGGTAGAACTGAGCTAGATTATTAATATATCTGCCGTTGCTAGGATAGGCTTCAGCGAGTGACGTTAATATTTTTTCTGCTTTTTTATCATCTTTTAGTTCGACGTATTCTTGGTACAGGATTTCAAGCAATGACTCTCTTACTTCGTGAGATTTATGCCATGCTTTTACTTCTTTTTCAGCTTCGTTTAATTGGTCGTTTCTGACCAGGCTCTTGATGTAATTGTCTATATGACTTGGGTCTTCAGCATCTATAATGGATAATTTCTTAAAGGCAAGTCCTGCTTCACTGTATTTTTCTAGATCTACCATCAGTTCTGCATAAAACAATTGAACCCATAGGTCTTCAGGTAATTCTCTAACTGCTATTGTAGCATACTTATCAGCGTCTTCGAAATTTTCCGTTACATGGTAAGCTTTAGCAAGTTCTAGCGCTACTATTCCATTTTTTCTGTCTTCTCTATACAGTTCTAGGAACTTAGGGATGGCTACATCATAATTATTCATGTAAGTATCTATGAGCGCATCCATGTACTTGGTCTGGGCATCAACTTGTTGTTGGGTACTGCGTTCTCCTTGAGCCTTTAAGCTAGATATCGATAATAGAGACGATAGGACTACTACACATCCGATCACCCATGATTTTTTAAATTCAGTCATATAATTAATAAACGATAAGAAAGGTACATTAATTCCACTGCCTTTCAGAGGATAACGTTTTTTATTCCACGTTTGTTATTTTAAGCATGTTGGTTCGGAATCGTTTATGAATCGGCATGCTTCCCGTATTGATGATTATGTCACCTTTCTTAATTTTCTTTTTCTCTTTTAGAATGTCGCACACATCTTCTATGGTTTCATCAGTCGTCGTAAACTTCGTATAATGAAAGCATTTCACCCCCCATACGAGATTTAGGGTTGCAAGCATATGTACGCGTTCAGAAAATATGAAAATATGAGAATTGGGTCTATAAGAACTAATCTTAAAAGCGGTGTAACCCGAAACAGTTAAACCACATATTCCTTTAGCTTCTATTTTTTCTGCTACTATAGCTGCCTGTATACACATCGTATCAGAATAGAAAGTTTCTGATTCACGGTTGGGTTTAGGCCTTTTATTCTGTAGTGTGTAGTGTTTTTCTGCTTGAGCAATGATCTTATTCATTGCTTCTACTACTTTAGCTGGATGCTTACCTACTGATGTTTCCCCACTTAGCATAACTGCATCTGTTCCATCGAGAACTGCATTAGCCACATCGGTTATTTCAGCTCGACTAGGACTGGGGTTGGTAATCATGCTTTCCATCATCTGAGTGGCGGTGATCACAGGCTTAGCTTTCTGGATGCAACGGTCTATGATCATTTTCTGTAGGATAGGTAGACGTTCCATGGGAACTTCTACACCTAGGTCTCCTCTTGCAATCATTATAGCATCAGAAGCCTTAATAATCTGCTTGATATTGAGGATCGCTTCCGGCTTTTCTATTTTAGATATAACGAGTGCAGGGTGGTCAGCGTTATTAATTAATTTTTTAAGCTGAATAACATCAGCAGCCTTCCTTACAAAGGATAGAGCTACCCAGTTTACCGGTTGGGTAAGAATAAATTCAAGATCCCTGAGGTCTTTTTCTGTGAGACAAGGAAGAGAAATCTTAGTATCGGGTAAGTTTACACCTTTATTAGAAGATAGAATTCCTCCGAAGATCACTTCCAATTTTACAATAGAAACATTGTCTGTTTCCTTGACTTCAAGTACAATTTTACCATCATCGACAAGTACTCTTTCTCCTACAGATACATCTTGCGCGAAACTATTATAGCTCATATAGATTTTTTCCATAGTCCCTAGACACTCTTCATTGGTAAATGTCAAGATGTCTCCGGGTTTGAGGTCGAGTGCATTATTCTCAATGATGCCCACCCTTAATTAGGGCCTTGCAAGTCAGCAAGAATTCCTATATGCAGGTTGTATTCTTCATTGATGCTATTTATATGCTTGATTACCTCTAGATGCCCGGCATGTTCTCCATGAGAGAAGTTAAGACGAAACACATTGACACCAGCTTCTACGAGATCTACAAGCTTATCATAGGAACTACAGGCGGGTCCTACAGTAGCAACTATTTTCGTTTTTTGTCTGTCTTCGACGAGTAGCTTTTCCTTCTTCATGGCTTAAGTCGATTTACTTAGTGTATTTTTAACAATAATTAATAGCTTACGAATGTAGCAATAACTTGACAGCTTATATAATTACGTTGTATTAAGTCTGCATTAAGTAAATATTTTCTCTTTTACCCGAGGTTAATTATTGGATGAAATAATAGCTGATAATGCGTATTACGAGTAGAATTAAATGAGTGTGCTTAATGTTGAAGGTAGAAAGTTATATAAAAGCCACATTAACAGCGTTGTAGCATAAAGTGTTATGAATCAGTATTTTAAATAAACTATCAACTTCTTTGGGTTGTTAAAAAATGATTAAAATAGTTGGTTATGAATTCATTAAGTGCTTAATTTGCATTCACATTTCAAAAAAGCTTTACAATTATGTCAGAAATAGCAGACAAAGTGAAACAAATTATCATTGACAAGTTAGGAGTTGATGATTCAGAAGTAACCAATGAGGCAAGCTTCACTAATGATCTAGGAGCAGATTCTCTGGATACCGTTGAACTAATTATGGAATTTGAAAAGGAATTTGATATTGCTATCCCAGATGAGCAAGCTGAAAATATTCAGACTGTTGGTCAGGCGGTAGAATACCTAGAAGGCCAAAAAGCCTAATGTCTACCTAAGATAAAATGTACAAGAATCCACAAGCGATACTTCGTTTGTGGATTTTTGTTTTTTTGGGTGAGCGTCAAGAGCATAGAAGAATAGTCTAAGTACATCGCTTCTATGTGTATTTAATTCATGCTTGAAAATTATACCTATGAGAAGAGTTGTAATAACAGGAATAGGTGCACTCACACCTATCGGTAATACATACCCAGCATACGTTGAAGGTTTAAAAGAAGGAAAAAATGGTGTCGGAAGAATTACACGATTTGATCCTGAATTATTCAAGACACAGTTTGCTTGTGAGGTAAAAGACTTCAACGCACAAGATTTTATGCACAGAAGAGATACTCGACGCATGGATCCTTTTTCACAATATGCAATGGTTGTTTCAGATGAAGCAATCATGGATTCAGGCATCGATTTCGAGAAGATTGATCCTTTCAGAGCAGGCGTTGTGTGGGGAAGTGGAATCGGTGGGTTCGAAACGATAGAACAAGAAATAGAAGGAGTAGCATTAAGAGGAGGTACACCACGTTATTCTCCATTCTTGATACCTAAGTTAATATCTGATATTGCTCCAGGCCACATCTCTATTAAGTATGGGTTACGTGGACCTAACTATACAACGGTCTCTGCCTGTGCCAGTTCCTCTAATTCGATCAGCAGTGCGTACGATTATGTCCGACTGGGAAGAACAGATGTAATGATTACTGGCGGCAGTGAAGCGGCAGTTACCCGAGCAGGAATCGGTGGATTTTCATCTATGAAGGCATTATCAGAGAGAAATGACGATATGACTACAGCTTCCAGACCGTTCGATAAGGACAGAGAAGGCTTCGTACTCGGAGAAGGAGCAGGAGCACTTGTTCTAGAGGAGTATGAGCATGCAGTAAAAAGAGGCGCTAAGATCTATGCTGAAATTGTGGGTGCTGGATTAACTGCAGATGCTTATCATATGACGGCCCCACATCCAGAAGGACAAGGTGTAATTAAAGTTATGCAGTATGCATTATCAGAAGCTGGAATAGAGCCTAATCAAGTAGATTATATCAATACGCATGCTACTTCTACACCCTTAGGTGATATTGCAGAAGTGACAGCAATTAAGAACGTATTTGGAAATAAGAATAAAAACCTCAATATTAGTGCTACCAAGTCTATGACGGGCCACCTTCTAGGTGCGGCTGGTGCCATAGAGTTGATTGCTGGAATTGCGGCTATTAATCACAATTTCATTCCACCTACAATCAACCACAGCACTGTAGATCCTGAAATAGGTGACGACTTGAATTTTACTCTAAACGAAGCTCAAGAAAAAAATGTAGATGTTGTGTTGAGCAACACTTTTGGGTTTGGGGGTCACAATTCAAGTATAATAATTAAAAAGGTTTAACATCATTTGAGGCCAGTAAGAAAGATTTATAATTCATTTTTTTCAAGAGATCGAAAACTCGCGAAAAACCTAAGACCCATCATAGGGTTTGTGCCGGCGCGTCTCGATATTTTTAAATTGGCCTTTTATCATAAATCCATGAATAACAATGGTCCTCATGATCACAATAATGAGAGACTTGAATATCTAGGAGATGCTATACTATCTACTGTTGTAGCAGAATACTTGTTTAAGAAATATCCGAAGAAGGATGAAGGCTTCTTAACGAAGATGAGATCTAAAATTGTTAAGCGGAAGACGCTAAACTACATTGCAGATCAGATGGGTTTAGACATAATTCTTTCTGAATTCACCCAAGGCAAGATGAGCAGATCTATGCTAGGCAACGCCTTAGAAGCGCTGGTAGGTGCATTATACATCGAATTCGGTTATAGGAAAACTAAAAATTATGTCATCTCTCAGATCCTTATGAAATACCTTGATTTCGAAGAACTGGAAAACAAGGATGATAATTATAAAAGTGTCTTACTCGAGTATTGCCAGAAGAATGGAAGACAAGTGAACTATAAGATGATTTCTAAGTTTAAAATGGATAAGAGAGATCGCTTTAAAGTAGGTGTTGAGGTAGATGGAGAGATTCTAGCAGTAGCAGAAGATTTCAACAAGAAATCTGCGGAACAGTCCGCATCAAAAAAAGCCATATTGTCTCTTGATATTAGTTAATAGAGAAAAGTTAAGATGGATTCATTAACCCAGATTGTATTGGGTGCAGCCGTAGGACAAGCGGCCCAAGGAAAAAAACTGGGAAATAGAGCCATGCTGTGGGGCGCTGTAGGAGGCACCATTCCTGATCTAGATATTATCGGTAATTATTTCATGTCGGAAATTGATGCGCTGGCCTTTCACAGAGGAATATCGCATTCAATAACATTCGCAGTATTGTTTTCTTTTTTGATTGCATGGTTGGTTAAGTCATATTATGCTTCGGAAGTTTACAAGAATAAATATTATAAGTGGCTGTGCACGGCCGTCGGTGTTCTTGTCATTGGAATAGGTGGACTATTGGTGACATTTATATCATTTTCTCTAGGCGGAAATTTATCTATGTGGATATCCATTTTGTTGTGTTCAGCAATAGGGATATACTTTATATATCGGCTGAAAGTACATTATTTAGATATAGAATTGATGGAAGTATCTACAGACTATAAGGTGTGGTACAGCCTATTTTTCTGGACCATATTTACCCATCCTCTGTTAGATTGCTTTACCGTTTATGGAACTCAGTTATTCGCGCCATTTTCAGATTATCGTGTGGCTTTTAATAACATTTCTGTAGCTGACCCTATGTATACAGTATTGTTTCTGATTGGATTAATCCCTTCTGCATTGTCACCTAGAAATAGTAAAAATAGAGTGAGGTGGAACTGGATTGGTATAGGTCTCAGTAGTCTATATATGGTATTTACTTTATACAATAAGTACGAAGTGGATAAAGTAATGAGATCATCTCTTGCAGCTGAGAACATTGTCTATGAAAAATACCTGACTAATCCTTCTATTCTTAATAACGTATTGTGGTCGGGAACAGCGGAAACGGATTCATTTTATGTTCAGGGGTACTATTCTTTTTTCGATAAAGAGAAGAAATTTAAATTCCATAAAATTCGGAAGAGCCATCACTTAATAGAAGGGCATGAGGATGATCATGATATCGAAATTTTAAGATGGTTCAGCAATCAATATTATAGTATCCTGGAAAGGTCTGATGGTAGATTACAGTTTAACGATATGAGGTATGGCCGATTCAGTGAGGAGAATGATAACGAGGATAATTTCATATTTAAATTCATCATTATTGAAGATGAAGCTTCGGACAACTACGTGATAAAGGAAGGAGAGGGAGGACCACCTCGAGGTAACGAAGATGAAATGATGCGACAATTGTGGAATCGCATTAAAGGCATCTAGGCTAGAAAGAGATAAGAACGCCTAAACCAGAATGCCTATTCTTAATGATGGTTTCTGTTTCGTCATTGTCTCTTATGCCTAGCATATAAATCCCGTATACACTTACCATACCTATGCCCGCTGATACCTGTAGCGTAGGGCCCACATCCAGATTAGTCAATCTATAACCCATAACATCTGTAAATTTTTCCCATCCGTTTCCCCTATCCAGTTGGCTTACTAGGTTTACGGAAGTATACATCCCTACTGCTATGTCTGAGTATATGACCTTGTTTCCTAATCTGAAAAGTAGCGGTTCAACAAGGATCATACCGATTCGGTTTCTAAGTTCTGCTCGGAAGGACTGACCGTCAACAGTGTTGAAGTCAGAAAAACCGCCTCGCTCACTATAGATGCCACTTACCCTGACAGAGTGGTTATTGAATCTTCCTTTAACCGAAACACCTACCGACCAGTCTTTTACTTTTTCTTCTCCGGGGAGTTCAAGTGGGTTTTCTGTATAGAGGTCGTGATATCCTATCTCATAGAAAAAACCGATGGATTCATGACCGGGAAACTGGGCATGGACAGCACTTGTAAAACACAATGATAAGAAGAGAAGAACAAGTTTAAATTTCATGGTTTTCTGAGCCGTATATAGAATGGAAACGTAAAATAATGCATATCCTGTATAATGACACCTTAGATATTAATGGTGTATTGATAACTCTTTTTAGGTTTTTCTTTCACAGAATAATTGACATTTAAAGCTGACTTCACAGCTTTAGGCTTTTCCTTAGGTAAGGAAAAATTTATCCTGATGGATTTATTATAGATTATCCTTATTCTCCGAGGTGGCTTAGTGTATTGAAATTTAAAGAGTTTAATGAGTCGTATGGCTTCTTCATCGCAGCCATAACCTAATCCAGACAGCACCCTTACTTTTACAACCTTACCATGATAATCTACTTGATACTTACAGTATACAGAACCATGGATTTTCTTTTTTCTTGCTTCTTCAGGATACTTGAGATTTTCTTTTATGAAAGCGCGCATGCCTTTTAATCCACCGGGATAAATCGGTTTTATTATAAAGGACTCTGGTGTTCTGTTTTTTTTCACAAAAGAAGGGCAGGCATTAGATATTCATTTCGCTTTTGATTTTATTCCAAGACACAAGGTCTTTAAAATCAGGATGTGCATTTTGAAGTGCCTGTTCAATTTTAGGAGCAACCTTCATAAGTTCATCTTTTTTATTCAATGATTGAAGCAACTTAGCCTTACTGACAAGCCCTTTAGGATGGTAAGGATCTATTTTAAGCCTTGAATTGAATACATCTAGGCCTTCTTGTGCTTTTCCATTATTGAGGTATGCCTCAACCATAAATTGGGAAAAATTCAATGACCCCGCTATCGTGCTTTTTTCGAATTCATCAGTCAGAGATAACACATCGTCCCACCGCTCATTATAGTATGCATCGAAGAGCTTAGGAAGAAGCTTAGTAGATTCTCCAGGAGTTCGTTCTAAGAGAGGTTTAGCTTTTTCGAGAGAGGTATAGAACTTGTCTTTGTCTTCTGTCCACACGGCGTACAGATAATCTTTAAGTGTATGAAACATTTCTCGTTGATACTCGGGTACATAGCTTTCAGCTTCATTTAGCATCTGACCAAGTTTCTCATAATCACTTATTTCGCTAAATACGGCTCCAAATTGAAAATAAGATGCCCAGAAACTAGAAGATGGAAAATTTCTCAGATAGATTGATTTATATTCTTCGATTAGTTTTTCACACTTTTCAGCCCTTCCATATTTAGTAGCTGTGGTTATAAAAGTGGAATAGATGGTAAGTGAGTCAACAGGAGTAGAAGCCACCTCTAGCGCTTCTAACATGGTCGAATCATATTTATTCTGATCTCCTTTCTTATCATAAACGTCAGCAATTTTTATGAAGTTGCCAGATTCGTTCGGATTTAAAATAGAGATGTCTGTATAGATATCTAGGGCTTGTTCGAAATCCCCTTTCTTCATATACAAGTCTCCAAGTATCGGTTGGTTTTTAGCTTTATCAGGATATCTTGATTTAAATTCATTTATGTAATTTTCTGCATCATCCAGCTTTTCAGATAGTAGAGACATTTCCGCAGCTATTAAGTACATTCTTCCGTAGTGTCCATTTTCAATAGCAAGATTCGCAATTTCAGAAGCGCCTCCGAAATTATATGTTCTACTTAGAATTTCAACTAAGTCTTGGTAGGGAGTAACATCTTGTGGGTACAACTTTATCCAGGAACGCAATAATTTTACTGCTTTATCGGATTGATTGTTAGAAAGATAGTTGACATACTTATACCTCATCTGCTGTCTTTCTGGAAGATTAGCAGATAGACTTACCGATTTTTTAGTGTCTTCACCACTCGGAATTCCAGCCGTCAGTTTACTTTGAGCCAGTAAATAGAAGCACTCAGCGCAATTCGGATCCTTCTGTGTTGCTGAGGCAAATAAGTTAAGCGATTCTCTAAATCTTTTAGCATCCGTATTGCTGATAATTAATCCATTAACAACGTTTTTTAATACATCTTCATTATTGGTAATGAGATCAGACGAAGGTAGATCTATCGCATCACTGCCTAGATCAATATCTCTATTGTCTACATTCTCTTGTATAGATTGTGTAATCTGATCAACCAATGAAAACATGGAGGTTCCAGATAAGTCTGTACTGTATACTTCTTTTCCTGTCTTTACTTCATGCACCTGGATTTTAGCAGAATTGCCATTATTACTAAGCTCTCCGGTAACGAAGTAATCTTGATATCTTTCGTTAGCTATACTGAGCATGGTAGAGAACGGAATTTCATCGTTGAGTGAGTAATTCTGTTCCTTTAGTTCATCAATCATACTGGTCGGTCTGATAGAATACCATCTCATATCTTGCTCTAAATCCGCATCCGCAAGAATGGGTATGCCGATCTCTTTCCATTTTTCTTGAGAATTCAAGTCTGACTTAAAAGGAAAAAATATTATTCTAGAAGTATACTCTGACTTTAGCACAATCCGCTTCGTATCGTTCCCTTCTTCATCTGTTATAGTGACTGTCTCTGTAGTTGCTGAGCTAGCGGCATTCCCTTTAAAAAGGAAAGTTGTTGCCCCTAAAGCGAGAACAAGATTCAATGGATACAGTATTTTTTCTAGTTTAAACCACTTATCATGTCCAGGCTTTCCATGAAAATAAATTAAGGATATAATAGAAGGGAGTATGATAAATAAAAATAGAACCAATTTATCTACTAAGCTACCATCTAATTGATACCGCGATGCCACCCATTCTGTAAATTGAATAAGACCCCAGGAAATACCTAAATAAGTCGCCAGATACTGGAAGAAACGACGATCCCATAATTTCTGCATAAACGACTTTTCTGTCTCGCTCATTTGCTTGATTTTTAAAAACTTAAAGACAAAATTAACACAATTATGGTTTTCTTGGGTTTACAAAGTCATAAGGTTTATAAATTGTTCTTATTTAGCAATTTTAAGTGGCAGATTAAGTGATCATACCGTTATCACTAAAGTATGGCACGTAAGATGCATGTTATAATGGAATAATAATTAATTATGAGGGCATTGGTTATATCTGGTGGTGGAAGTAAAGGCGCTTTTGCAGGTGGTGTCGCCCAGCATCTCATAGACGATCTTAATATAAAATACGATATTTTCGTAGGTACGTCGACGGGTAGTTTACTTGCTCCTCTTATCTCTGCAGGCAATCTTGAAAATGTAAAAAAAGCCTATACCAGTGTTACCCAGGACGATATATACAACATATGTCCTTTTAAGATCAAGCACATGCCAGATGGAACGGTTAAGAGTTCCATCAATCACCTTAATGTAATCATGATGCTTCTCAAGAAAAGAAAGACCTTGGGCGAGCATAAGAATTTAAGGAAGACCATCAATCGGTTCTTTTCAGAAGAAGATTTTAATAGAGTTAAAGCATCATCCACTAAGGTTGTTGTAACGGTTGCTAATCTTTCCCTAAAGAAGGTAGAATATAAGTATCTCTCGGACTGTGAGTACGAGGATTTCTGTGATTGGATGTGGATATCCACAAGTTTTGTCCCCTTTATGAGTCTGGTAGAAAAAAATGGATATGAATATGCGGACGGCGGATTTGGGAATTACATACCTGTAGAAGAGGCCATTGCTCAAGGTGCTAATGAAATAGATGTTATCGTTCTTAACCCTAGACATAGGGTTAACAAGAAGACAACTTCTAAGAACACCTTCGATATATTGATTAACTCTATGCAGTTTATGCTTACGCAAATAGCTTATGACGACATCATGATCGGACATCTACAGAGCATCTACAATGATTCTGTCAAGGTGCGGTTCTTTTTCACCCCGCGATTGCTCACAGATTTATCGTTTTACTTTGATCCCGTGCAGATGAAAGCATGGTGGGATGAAGGGTATGAATATGCAGTTAAAAAAATGGAATCTGTAATTATGTCTTCTTACTGATCTACCCAGCCAAAAGCATTTCTTATTTTATTGTAAATAGCCGTGTTTTCATAAATACCTGAGAATGATTTACTGCCTGGCCCTATAGCGAATACTGGAATCATTGTACCTGTATGGTAATCAGATGTAAAAGCGGTTACTAAGGTATCTCTAGTGCTACCGGATTGTATGGCGAACCCCCCTGTTTCGTGATCTGCTGTGACGACGATTAAAGTGTTTCCATCGTTTATGGCCCAGTCGATTACAGGCTTAAGCATCTTATCGAAATCTTTAAATTCTGTGATGATAAATGATTCATCATTGGCATGTCCTCCCCAGTCTATCTGAGACCCTTCTATCATCAAGAAAAATCCATCTTCTGATTTATGATTAAGATATTCTATACCAGCCATAGAAGCGTCGGTTAAGTATGCTCTTCCTTGAGATACTGGGAGAGGATCCTTATCCGCAGTCAGAAAACCATAGTTCTCTCCTGTTACGGTCGCCTTGCTGAAATCGTGCTCTAGAAAATTTTCCATCGTATAACCTTTCTGCTTGAGCTCTTCTATTAAGTTGCGCTCATCTTCTCTTCTATCGAAAAACTTCTTACCTCCTCCTACGAAATAGTCTACTTCTGTATCTAGAAAATCCAAGGCAATTTCTTCATAATTTCTCCTCGATTTATTGTGGGCAATAAAACTAGCAGGCGTTGCATGAACAATCGTAGATGTTGCTACTAATCCAGTAGGCATATTCTTAGCTTCGGCTTCTTCTAGAAGTGTATATACGGCTTGTGTATCTGGGTTTACAGCAATGGCTCCATTGTAAGTTTTAACCCCTGTTGCGAAAGCTGTCGCCCCAGCAGCAGAATCGGTTATTAAGTTGTCAGAAGCATAAGACTTATGTAAGCCCGTAATCGGGAATCTTTCTAACTCCGTCTTCATGCCATTAGCAATCATACCTCCCGTAATCTGGCCTAGGCCCATGCCATCTCCTATAATAAGAATTACATTCTTAGCTTTCTTAGGTGCGACAAGTTGCTTGGAAGAGTTACAACCACTTATGATAAGTATCGTTCCAGTAATGATGGTTGTATAGACTAAAAAAGTAGGAAGCCATTTTTTCATATAAAGTCAGGTTAAGTTTCTAGAAGCCCAAAAGTAATATTTTCTCATTACGAGAATATTAAATGTATAAAGATCAATGAGATTAATAGAAGCCATCCTGCAATACCCATCTTCCTATCCGCGGCCTTTATTTTCTTCTCTGAAGTCCATTGGTTTGCTGTGATTAAGGTAGAGAAGCCTAGTACAACAAGTGGGATAACGATTACCCACATGGCCCTTACGAAGTAATTCATATCAGGAAAAACTTCCTTGAATATCAACTGCAATGGGATGGAAGATAGAAAAGCCACAATTATCCATGCTTTGTTTTTTATCCATATAAATGCTGCAGTTATTATCAGGATGACAATTCCGCAATTGATGTAGTATCGCAACTCATTAAGTGTATGGGTAAATGCATTTTCTGGATTATTGTACTTTACATATAGCAAGACGATTCCCATAGTTATTCCTGAAACCAAGGTGACTAGGATTGTCATTCTTCCAGCATGTATAACTTCAGCATCTGTAGCATCTGGATTCATATACCCTTTATAGATGTCTATAGAGAATAGGGTAGCGAGTGAATTGAATAGAGAATCCACTGTACTCATAAGCGACGCGAATAATGCACACAATATGATTCCCCTTAATCCTGGAGTAAGAAAATTCTTGACCAAGTATGGAAAGGTCTGATCGGGATCTTCTAAGGGTGTGTCTAGCATACTGACCAGAGCGATTCCTGGGATAATTATCAGTATGGCCATAAAGTATTTCATAAGTCCACCGACCATAAGACCTGCTTGTGCATGACGGAGGCTTTTAGCGGCAAGAGAGCGTTGCATAACCACTTGATTGGCGCACCAGTAATTGATGTTAAGCAAGAGCATCCCAGGAATGGCAATCCACGGGAGTGTAGCGTGGTCCTTAGGAAGATGTAAGTGCATGAGTTCAGGCGTCTGCTCGTATAAACTGTTCCATCCGCCTATTTGCCGTAAGGCGACCACAAGCAAGATTATGCCTCCTATGATGAGTATGCTGAACTGAATGATGTCCGTCCTTACAACTGCTGATAACCCACCATAATAGGTGTATACGGCCGAGAATATTCCGAGACCGATTATCAACACAGTAATTCTATAGATCGGATTATCACTGATGAAAAGGAAATACTCACCGAATACGATGTCGGCAGCGTAGGCACCCCAGAACAGTGCTGCACCCAGCCCGATCGTAGAAAACATCAAGATGTTACTCCCTGAATATAGATAACCTACTGTCTTTCCCAGCCGCTTCTGTATCCACTGGGTAATGGTTACAACTTGGTCTCGGAGATACATCGGTACGAATATGAAGGCAGCCATCAACAATCCTTGAATGGCATTTATTTCTAAGTTGGCCTGAGCCAATCCATATAAGTATGCTGATCCCATCATGCCTAGAAATTGATACCCTTGAATATTGGTAGCAATGGTGGAAATGGCAACGGAATACCACGATAGGTTTCTTCCAGATAGGAAGTATTCTTCCTGAGATATATCTTGTCCGCCTTTGCCTCTGAGCGCCAGAAACATGACTATAATAAAGTACGATATGACTATTATAAGATCTATCATAACTATTTCCTAG
>CAZFJO010000017.1:0-2538 GCA_964518915.1 uncultured Saprospiraceae bacterium | reverse complement strand
CATGTCGGCTTGTGATCGCATTTCTGATTGACGACTGACACCATA
Source organism: uncultured Saprospiraceae bacterium (assembly GCA_964518915.1). Taxonomy (GTDB): domain Bacteria; phylum Bacteroidota; class Bacteroidia; order Chitinophagales; family Saprospiraceae; genus JABDLO01. Next base: position 2,493 of record CAZFJO010000017.1, on the reverse strand, counting down.
GGACTTAGCATCCAGCGCACGATTTCTGATTTCTGTTCCTGTATCTGCATCTAACTTACTCATCAGTTTTGCTGCATAAGCCCTTGCTTCATCTTCTGTTTCTCGTACGATGACATGAACCCTCAATCCGAAATCTACTTTCCGATTGTATCCAGCTGCCTTGCGGGTCATGTTTTCCATCAGTGATCTAAGTTTTTCTTGCGTTTCTGGCCACATGAGATATACATCGCAGTGTTCTGCGCATAGATCTACGCCAGGAGGAGAATATCCGCCGAAGTAAAGAAGTGGCCCTCCATTCTGCTGGTAAGGTTTTACTGGGTCTGAAGGTAAGGCCAGATTATAAAACGAACCCTCGTATTCTATCTTATCAGTGGTCCATCCCAGTTTAAGAATTTCTATTACTTCTCTGGATTTCTGGTAGCGATCAGCGGATGGCAATTCTGTGCCAGGAAGATTGGAAGAGATGATGTTGATCGTTAATCTTCCTTCTAGCATGTGGTCAAGAGTCGCTATGGTTCTTCCGAGCATAGGGGGATGTAATTCTCCGCACCTGACCGCTGCCAGAAACTGAATCTGTTTCGTAATGGGTGAGCAACCAGCGACGAAGGATAAGGTATCCTGTCCGACTTGATAGGAGGAAGGGCACAAGATATTTTTATACCCTAGCTCATCTGCTCTCTTAACAATCGCACTGGTGTTCTTCCAGGAGCTTTTATACTTGTCTGGCATGGTACCGAGAAAATCGGTGTCTCCATTACACAATGGAGCGAACCAAGAGATTTCGGCCCCATTGATATCCTTAGAAAAGGGATCTATCATAGTTGTAATAATATGAAAAGGGTAGGAGAAGTCTACGGAATCCGTTAATTTAAATTTCCATTCCTACTATTATCAGCCTTGTTTTTCATATTGACTTAGGGGGTGTAAACAGTAAAATCCTCTACCTCGTCATTTTGGTCATAATTGAAGAAGATTCCTATATCATCGTAAGAGTGAGATCCAAAACTATCTACATCTCCGATTCCATAAATAGCTTGGACTTCTGTAAGGGTGCTTCCTATTCTTATGCCTTCTTCTGTCATCCCTGAAAACGATCCAAAGAATTTAATTCTATTAATCCTTAAGGATTCAACATCAGAGTTTTCAGGACCGATTTTCATGGCTATCTGAATCCCTAGATTGCTATACTGCATATAAAATAAAGCATCTCCATCTCCAAAGTTGTTAAACAATTCTGTATATCCACTGCCGAGTGAGCCCGCCGCCTTACTGCCTAAATCTCCTATGGATACATTATTGACCCCTTGGCCAGTAAATACAATAAATTCATCTTCCTTCATTTCTTCTGACCCGCATCCTGCTGCTAGAATGAAGATGAATAATAAGCTGGTCATTAAGAAAAAGAATTTTCTGTGGCTTGTTTCTTGTAACGATTTAGACAATCTCATAATGGATGATTTAAGTAATTGACGGTAATTAATCTCTGTAGGAATACTCGATCAAAAATAATAAAAAAGGGCAACACCATTCGGTGCTGCCCTTTTTAGTCTTTCACTCTTTATAATATAGATTAATACCTATAATATTCTGGCTTGAATGGACCTTCTTTAGCTACGCCGATATAAGAAGCTTGATCTTCTGTCAATTCGTCAAGTTCTACGCCGATCTTCGCTAAGTGCAATCTGGCTACCTTCTCATCTAAGTGCTTAGGAAGCATGTATACTTTGTTCTCATACTTGTCCGTATTCTCCCACAATTCTAGCTGAGCTAAAACTTGATTGGTAAAGGAGTTACTCATCACGAATGATGGATGACCTGTCGCACAACCTAGATTAACCAGTCTTCCTTCCGCAAGAACGATCACGTCTTTTCCTTCTATATTGTATAGATCTACTTGAGGTTTAACTTGTACTTTAGTATCACCATAAGCACCGTTTAACCATGCCATGTCGATTTCATTATCGAAGTGTCCGATGTTACAGACGATGGCTTTGTCTTTTAAATTGCGGAAGTGCTCTTCCTTGATGATATCCTTATTTCCTGTAGCAGTAACAACAATGTTGGCTTCAGGAATGGCATTGCTTATCTTCTTAACAGCGAATCCATCCATCGCAGCTTGTAGTGCACAGATCGGATCGATCTCAGAAACGATAACTCTACATCCAGCTCCTCTTAAGGAAGCTGCAGACCCCTTTCCTACGTCTCCGTAACCAGCAACAACAGCTACCTTTCCAGCCATCATTACATCGGTTGCTCTTCTGATGGCATCTACTAGAGATTCCTTACAACCATACTTATTGTCGAATTTAGACTTCGTTACAGAATCGTTGATATTGATTGCTGGAATCGGAAGTGTCCCTTTCTGTACCCTTTCGTATAATCTATGTACACCGGTTGTTGTTTCTTCAGACAGACCTTTAATATTTTCAACCAATTCTGGGAATCTATCTAGAACCATATTGGTTAAATCTCCACCATCATCTAAAATCATGT
>CAZFJO010000016.1:22810-26000 GCA_964518915.1 uncultured Saprospiraceae bacterium | reverse complement strand
GACTAAAGTCTTATGCCATTAACAATCAGTTAAAGTTTGCCACTATACTTCTTTATCCATTCATAGGGTTTAAAAAGGCGGATCCATTTATAATCTCTCTCTCTGGTTCTGATAGTAAGAAAGAAAAATATTCATTTAATAAAACCCTTTTTAGTTGATCGAGGCGGATCCGATGGATCTGGTAAATACATGAAATACTTTTCGAGAGCTTGCTGTAGAATGGTATCAATATGTTCGTTGTTTAAATAAACTTGATAAGCAGAAAGGGATTTCTAAGTCATGGTTGAGAACAGCTATCCTCGAGAGGATCTTTGTCGTTAATTGCTTTCACTGAAGCCTAATAAACGTGGATTTCAAAATTAAAATAAAATATATTTATTGCCGTAAACAATTGAAAATCAGTATATAAAAAGATCATTTCCTTTGTTTCAACAATAATTTCTGTAACACCACTTCCAGATTATTGTCTAACTACTACAAAGTAAAATTATGTTTAATTTTTTTAGAAAAAATAAAAGTAAAAACAAAGACATGGGAAAATTAGAAGGCAAAGTAGCCGTTATCACAGGAGGTAGCAGTGGAGTAGGACTTGCAACTGCACAAGAATTCATTAACAATGGAGCTAAGGTGGTAATATTCGGAAGAGGCCAGGAGGCTTTAGACGCAGCTACTGCGCAATTAGGAGCCAATAGTTATGGTGTAAAAGGAGATGTTACCAACCTAGGAGACTTAGACCGTCTGTATTCTGAAACTAAATCTAGATTCGGAAGCATCGACGTTTTATTTGTCAATGTAGGGCAAGGAAAATTAGCACCTATAGCAGATACTGACGAGGCATTTTTTGACAGTATGATTGATGTGAATTTTAAAGGTTCATACTTTTCATTACAGAGAGCAATCGCTCACTTAAGCCCAAGTGCATCTGTAATTATAACCACTTCATGGTTAAACGAAATCGGTTTTGGTGGAAGTAGTTTATTAAGCGCAAGTAAGGCGGCTCTTCGTTCTCTAGTAAGAGTAGCTGCAGCGGAACTAGCTGGAAATGGCATCAGAGTAAATGCTGTAAGCCCAGGTCCAATCGGAACTCCATTCTGGGGTAAAATCGGTCTACCTGAAGATGTACTTTCAGGTGCGGCAGAAGCAATCACTGCGCAGACTGCTTTAAAACGTTTTGGTACTCCTGAAGAAGTAGCTAAAGCTGTATTGTTTTTAGCATCAGATGATTCATCATATGTGATAGGAGAAGAGATTGCAGTGCATGGTGGTATTAATGCTGTGTAATTGAGAACAATAAAGATATCTTGGAGGATCGTTAGATCCTTTGGGGTATCTTTTTTCATTTAGTAATTCAATATTATGGTTAATCCACTATCAGAACAGTATTCCGACTATGAAGACATCATGCTGGTGCGGTTGGGAACGAAGGGGGACAAGAAGGCGCTCCAGAGTCTGGTTGTAAGGCACCAGTTGTATGTGTATAACCTGGCATTAAAGATGACCAGCAATGTGCAAGACGCTGAGGATTTAACCCAAGAAGCTTTTATAAAAGCAATAACTGGACTTTCTAAATTTCAAGGTAAAAGTAGTTTCCGAACATGGTTGTACCGCATAACGGTTAACCATTTTATGAACTCGAGAAAGAAGAAGTCGGAACACAGTATAATTGACTTCGAGAGTTATTTTAATGCCATCGACAGCATACCTAGTTCAGATCTTAATGATCAAGAAGAAAATGACCTGAAGGAAACCATAGAAGAATTGAGAATCAGTTGTACTCAAGGTATGCTTATGTGCCTTACCAGAGATCAACGTATGGTCTATATCTTAGGAGAACTATTCGATGTAGATCACAATCTGGGTGGAGAAATATTAGAAATATCGGCAGGTAATTTCAGGATAAAATTGATGCGAGCCCGGAAGGATATATACCAGTGGATGAACAATAGGTGTGGATTAGTAAACAAGAATAATCCGTGCCGATGTTCTAGAAAAACCAAGGGCTATATCGAAGCGGGAAAAGTAGATCCTGAGAACTTGCAATTCAATACAAGATATACATCTCGGATTAAAGATATTTCAACTAAGAATGCAGTAAAGATTACGGAGACAGTCGATGAATTGAATCGAAAAGTATTTAGAGATCACCCTATGCAAGAGCCGGTAAAAGCGTCGAAAATCGTCAATGAGATTTTCAACAACGACCTCATCAAGTGGATTTCAGACCTATAACATACGATAGAAAAGATGAGGAATTATATCAAGATCGCTTCTGTAGCTATTGTCTTAGTTGCTTTTTCTGTTGGTCTATGGTCTTTCAGATCGAGCCTTAATGAAGGAGTAAAACCTATCGAACTTACAACAGAATCTACCATGGACACGGATAGTCTTTTTAATGCCTACTGGTATGCGGATAAGGCAGAGATAAGAACCTACCGATTGACTCAAGCGAGATATGGCGAATTACATCAGGGAATGGCCACTGTCATATTCGTCGCACAACCGTTTTTAAAGGATAAAGGAGTAAAGCCTAGCGCATACAATAAGAATCAGATTCCCGTATTGAAGATGAATCTATTGAAGAAATTCGGGACTGGAATCTACCCGTACTCGATGATGCTCTCAACCTTCACGCCACTGAATGAGTCTCTAGGACTCACTAAAGCATCTGCCTCTGGACAAGAATGGTGCGGCCATATTTTTTCTCAGATGAACAAGCGAAAGCGCCACTATGACGTCGTGTCTTTCTCTTACTTTGAAGAAGAAGGTGACAGGTCATTTAAGTTGCCTGTTGTCTTGACGGAAGACGAAATCTGGTCCCGCATCCGCCTTGATTTTAGGAACTTGCCACAAGGGGAGATAGATGTCATTCCTGGGTTGTATTATACGAGACTAGAGCAGCATGAATTCAAGCCAGAAAAAGCGAGGGCAAGCCTTCAAGTAGGTGACGAAGAATCCCTCTATTCTCTGGTATACCCTGATAGAGATAGAACTTTAGAAATTACTTTCGTTACCGCATTTCCTCATGAGATCATTAAATGGGAAGAAACGTATGCAGATAAGCGGGCACCAGACATAAAACTCACTACAACAGCTGTTCTGGATAAGTCTAAAAATATAGATTACTGGAATTACAACGCAGAAAAATTCAAAAGCATAAGAAAGGAATTAGGTGTGCCTTATTAGAGATTGG
>CAZFJO010000016.1:5270-22710 GCA_964518915.1 uncultured Saprospiraceae bacterium | reverse complement strand
GCAGAAAAATTCAAAAGCATAAGAAAGGAATTAGGTGTGCCTTATTAGAGATTGGAGAGATTGGAAAGATTGAGGAGATTTGAAAGATTGGGGAGATTGGGGAGATTGAGGAGATTTGAGAGATTGGAAAGATTGGAGAGATTGAGGAGATTTGAGAGATTGGGGAGATTGCTTGCACATTTGGCTGCGACCTTTATGGCTCCTTTTTTAGGAATTGAGATCTTGTTTACAGATTTAAGAAACGGGTGTGTCTTAAGTTCCTTTTCCTAGCTTAAAGTGATTATGTTTACAATTGAGAAAACAAGGCTAATACCTTACAAGGATTAAATTAATTTCAGGAACAGATGTCATCTAAAGCGTACGATTTTAATGAAGTTATAAACCGAGAAGGGACCAATGCAATGTCGGTCACTGGTTACAGAGGCTATCTTTTCGACCCAGATGAAGACCTAAGTGGAAAATACGAAGAAAAGGACTTCATACCTATGTGGGTTGCTGATATGGAATTTGCTATAGCGCCACCGATTATAAGCGCCATGAAAGAGCGTTTAGAACATCCATTGCTGGGGTATTCTTGTATAGCAGACCCAGCATATCCAGAAGCCTTCTTGCAGTGGTGTAAGAATCGTTATGAATGGGCACCTGATATCAATCACCTTGTTCATTCTAAGGGGGTGATCCCTGCCTTGTTCAGCCTGATCGGTCAATTGTGTAAGCCGGATGAAAAGGTATTGATTGTAACTCCATCTTATGCATTCTTCAAGCACGGTGCTGATTACAATGGAATAGAGTTAGTCTGTTCAGATCTGGTTATGGAAGAGGGCGTCTATCGCATGGACATGGAGGATATAAAAAAGAAAGCATCGGATGAGAAATGTGTGCTAGGGATTTTCTGTAGCCCGCATAATCCTACTGGAAGGGTATGGTCCGAACAAGAATTAAAAGAACTGGGCGATGTCTGTTTAGAAAATGGATTAACCATTATCACCGACGAGATTCATTGCGATTTGCTAAGAAGTAAGAAGACATTTATCCCGATGGCCAAGCTCTTTCCGGATTCAGATCGGATTATTACTTGCATGGCTCCGAGTAAAACCTTTAACCTGGCCGGCAACTTATTTGCCAATGTCATTATTCCGAATGAGGAGATGAGGAATGAATACAACGATAATTATCTGCCCGTAGAAAACCCACTAAGCGTAGTGGCGGCTCAAGCGGCTTATGTGCATGGTTCGCCTTGGTTAGAAGGCTTAACCGATTATTTAGATGAAAATTTCAGGTATTTAAAAACGCAGTTGGATAAGCATCTTCCTCATGCAGTATTTATTATTCCAGATTCTACTTACCTCGCATGGGTGGATGTGAATTACTATTTTCCGGAAGAGGAAAACCTGACCTTGTTTTTTGCTCGGAGAGCAGGTGTCTTACTGGAAGGTGGCAATATGTTCGTCGCCAATGCACGTGGCTTCATAAGATTAAACCTAGCTTGTCCTAAGGTGAAGTTGAAAGAAGGAATCGAGCGCATAATTACTGCCATATTAGAAAAGTAATTTCTTTTTCCCGACAGAATTTTATACCACTATTTCCTTCTTTCTCATATGCTTTTATCTAGACGAATTTCCTAAGAGAGAAAACATATCCTAAGTGTAGGCCTTCGTGGTAGTTGTTGAATTGCAAGGCAGTCTCGAACGAATCCAGATGGAATCGGGTACTTGTGGTCAGTTCGTTATAAGATTGAAACCTATCGTTTAACAAGTCCGCTTTAGTTGTATCCAGAGTCGACTCTAGTAAGCCATGTAGTTCGCTGACCTCTGTCTCTGTTATTATTCTTTCTGGTTTAGTTCCAGACTTATACGTACGGACGAGTTCATCAGAAATATTCATATCTAAACCTGCTCTCTGATAAATCAGAATCTGCTGTATAACCAGAGCATGTCCAGTATTCCAGATAATATTGTTATTGAACCCTTCAGGAATTTTATTCAATTGTTCATTAGAATGTGTCTCTAAGGCTTCTATGAAATGAGACCTGTTGGTTTTCCATATGTTAAAATTAGAATTCATTATTAGTGGTATTATATATGATTAATTATTCTTTCTGTATAAACTTGAAATCTGAGTCAATAAGAATTATAAGGATTATGTAGAATTGAATCCTTAGTTAGGAATGGTCAGAGTCAAGAATAGTAGGGTAGGCTATTTTTTACTTATTACATTAAAGGGAGAGAAATCTATGAATGATGTATTCACTTCATGATGCTGTTCTGTCTTAATCCATTTTTTTGTTTCGAATGTCCAGAATCTGCCTGTCTCACCAGACTTATAAAAATCCTCTGCTGAGTTTTGGTCGAATTGTAATTCGGCCTTTCCTGTAAGTTGCAGCGTTGCTCCTTTTTTATAGTCTACGAAAAGCAAGGCTGCCTTAGGATTCTGGTATATGTTTCCGAGTGAACTAAACATGCTGTTACCTAAATAATCTGGGACACGCAGCAATCCATCCTCAAGAATCTCGATAAATCCAGGATCCCCTCCTCTGTGAGAAGCTTCTATGTCTCCTTTCTTGGTCTGTGTGGCCATGAAGAAAGTGTGGGCATTGCTTATCCATTCTTTCTCTGGCAGACCTAAGTCAGTTCCATCTGAATATTCAGGAGAAAGGGTGGTCTGTGTCTCAGGCAATTCTATTGTTTCTCGTTGGATATGTTTCGGACAACTAGGATAACCCAGCCTGATGTCGAAACTCAGTTGATCGCCTTCTTGCCGTGCTATTCCCCAAGCTCTATACCTTGCCCTCCGAGCAGCTTCATGAAATAGTAATCCGACCGTCGGTTTAGTTTTTATATTCCTAAAAAATATGTCCTCTCGATTGCTTGTGACTTTCGATAAGTCAAATTTTATCTCTTGTAGCGAAGGTACTTGGATAAACCCTCTTTCACCCACGAGTAAGGATAGCCATAGATTACCAGATGTATCTTCGCTTCCAGGGAATGCGAGGACTTGGTGTTTTATGAATGGGATTGATCTAGGATGCAGAGAAGTCTGTACCATAGGTATCCTCATTTTAGCAATTTCTTCTTCTCCCGTTATTTTCTGAACAGCAATCTGCCCTTCGTGGAACACGTTACTCATAATCTCATCAAGTTATAAGATTATAACTATTCAGAATATTAAAAGTTGTCCGTTCATTGTCGTAAAACGGTCATTGCAGATCAATAGAATAAGTAACTCTTATGGATGGCAATTTGGCAACTTATAAGAGGAGAAACGAAGGATAGATTGTAGATGAAAATTCTTTTCAGAAATATTATACTTAAATTAACGGCATCAATAAATAACAACGTGACATGGTCTGAAAATTTCAGAGCATCGATTTAATTTAACTACCATGACTCAACCACCTGCATTTGCAAGAGCGACATATTTAGAACGCAGAAAAACACTTATGTCCTCCCTCCAGAACGGAAAGATTCTCTTACTGGGGAATCAAGAATCAAGCATGAATTTTAAGGATAACTGGCACCCATTTTATCAAGATAGGACTTTCCTATACTATATAGGGATAGATCAACCTGGACTTGCGGCTATTCTGGATTTAAGCACTGGAGAAACTACCCTGTATGGGGACGAACTTACCATAGATGACATCGTCTGGACAGGGCCACTTCCATCGCTGAGTGAGATTGCAGAAAAAGCAGGAATCGGTCATGTTCTTCCACTTTCAAGACTTTCAGAAGCGGTACAAGAAAGTAACGTCCACATCCTACCTCCTTATCGCCCTGAACATCGGTTGATGTATAGCAGTCTTGATCTTCCGATGCAAGAATCGATTCCATTGCTGAAAGCGATCATTAAACAGCGGTCTATTAAGTCAACTGAAGAAATCGAGCACATGCATGATGCTGCTAGCCTTACGGCAAATATGCATCGCCGTGTCATCCAGGGTGCTAGACCTGGAATGAAGGAATCAGACCTTGTTGCTATAGCAGAAGAATATCGATGGAGCCAAGGAGTAGACTGGGCTTTTCCTCCTATCTTAACGACAGAAGGCGAGGTTCTTCACAACCACTATTATGGGCTTACATTGACGGAAGGAGGAATGGTCCTTTTCGATGGTGGTCTGAATAATCACTCAGGTTACGCAGGAGATATGACTAGAACATTTCCTGTAAGCAACCATTTTTCAAGCTTACAAAGGTCATTGTATGATACTGTCCATAGAGCCCACACTAGAGCTGTTGATATGGTTGCTCCGGGAGTCCGATTTCTAGACATCCATCTTGCGGCGTCGCGGGTATTGGTTGATGGTTTAAAGGATGTAGGCTTTATGAAAGGAAATACAGACGATGCTGTGGCTGCAGGGGCACATACTTTGTTTTTTCAATGTGGCCTCGGACATATGATCGGTCTAGATGTTCATGACATGGAAAACCTAGGAGAGCCACTGGTAGGATATACAGACACGCTTGCCAAGTCTACTGCGTTCGGACTGAAAAGCTTGAGGTTAGGCAAGGAGTTAGAACCTGGTTATGGAATTACGATAGAACCCGGTATTTATGTCATTCCGCATCTGATCCAGATGAGGAAAGCCGAAGGAGCATATGCGGATTATATAGATTACACATTTACAGAAAAACATGCTGATGCAGGAGGAATTCGCATCGAGGACGATTACATAGTCACTTCTGAAGGTGCGCAATTACTAGGAGAACCCCTAGAAAGGAGTGCTGATGAAATAGAAGCACTAAGAAGCTGAGTTGAGACTTGTGTATAATCCGTTATATACTTTTCTCTATAATGTACTTATTACGGTCAGCACCATTACGCGTTATTAACTCTGCAAGGAAACCTGCAATAAACAGTTGGACGCCGATGATCATAAGCAACATTCCTAGAAAGAATGAAGGACGATCGGCAATTCCCGCTGTACCGTATATCAGTTTAGATAAACTAAGATAAGTGAGTAAGCCCATTCCTAGCAACGTGGTAATAATGCCTATGACACCGAAGAAGTGCATCGGTCTCTTACCGAATTTTCCTACGAACATAATCGACGCTAGATCGAGTGGGCCATAGATAAACCTTGATAAGCCAAATTTAGAAGACCCATATTTTCTTGCTTGGTGCTGGACTACTTTCTCTCCGATCTTACCGAATCCGGCAGACTTAGCAATGACAGGAATGTACCTATGCATCTGACCATATACTTCGATGTGCTTGACAACATCACTTCTATAGGCCTTCAATCCACAATTCATATCATGGAGCTTGATGCCTGACATCCATCTTGTAACCCCATTGTAGAATTTAGTAGGGATTGTTTTAGTCAGTGGGTCGTATCTCTTCTTCTTCCATCCAGAAACGAGATCGTAACCATCATCCACAATCATCTTGTACAGTTCTGGAATTTCGTCTGGACTATCCTGAAGGTCTGCATCCATGGTGATTACGACCTTGCCATTCGTAGCTGCGAATCCTGTATTGAGCGCAGCAGACTTGCCATAATTCCTTCTGAATTTTATGCCTCGGACAGTGGATTGATCTTTCTTCAGTTGTTCTATGATATTCCACGAGCCATCTGTACTTCCATCATCTATGAAGAGTATTTCATACTGGAAGTTGTGTGCTTCCATAACCTTCCTTATCCACTGCTCGAGCTCTCTGAGGGATTCCTCTTCGTCTAGGAGTGGGATAACTATCGATATATCCATGCCGTAAAGGTAATAAAGGATACTTCTTATGAAGTAAGAAATTTATGATCTTCTGAATTCTATGAAAATTCTTCCTGTTTCATAACAAGTCCAGCGACCAATGAAGTCAATAGTCCTACAACTACATTCATTACCAGCCCTACAATTGCGAAAAAGACAGGTGACATAAAGAAAGACATCATACCTTTCGATGCTTCCAGTTGTTCATCAGTAAGGCCTTGATTAGCTTGTGCGTTAGCCATGGCTGTTTCTAATCCAGATTCTAGCAATGCAGGATCGATGAAAGTGAAAAATATATACGTATATATTCCGCCCACAATACTCCCTACAATGGCCGTTACAAGACCAGTTCCTAGCGCTTGTCCTAAGCTTAAGATATTGTTGTTTCCTTCTTTAAAAGACTTAACAGCCAGGACAATAACAACCAATAAAAAAACAAAACCGAGGTAAGCAATGGGGCTAGGTTCAGCCACATCGATCATGCCCATAAGGTATAAGACAAGGTTGAATACGATTCCTATGGCACCTAAGATTAGGCCCCATTTTATTCCGTTGTTAAAAGGAGTAATGTTGTTTTCCATGGCAGTAAAATTATAGTTGGTTAATGATTTAAGTTGCTAGTCTATGAGGTACGTTTTACGAAAATGGCCAATATCAAGGCATAGATTGCACCCATTATTGTAGATGACAACCAAGATATGACAGCCGTCCCAACCCCATAACTAAAATCTTGTTTATTGATTTCGTCGATCGCTTCTTGTGGAATGGCTTCATCAGTAATCATTCCTGCGAAACCTTCCATCGTCTTAATGGTTTCAGCCTTGATTATTTCTTCATAATCTGACCAGATGAAACTATATAAAACGTATTCCCAGAAAACAAACATTATCGAACCTATCACTACCGTGATCAGCATGGTAATGTAAGCATCTCCGTAAGATAATAGTCCGTCAGAATCTAAATTCCTCTCCTCTTTCCCCGCTTTAATGCAGAAAAAAGTAATCAATGCGATTCCCAGCGGTATCGTAATATAGAACTTTAATAACAAGGTAGGGTCGATAAAATAAAGGATCATATTAGTGGCAACAGCAATGCCGCCGTACAATAACCCGTTTTTAACTCCAGAATTGGATAGCATAGGCAGTTCGTCTAAATAGCCTTATGAAACCTTCCTTTAGAAACAATCCCTAAGACTTGGTGAGAAAATGTATTACCAAGATACGGATTATTTCGAGATTTAGAATTTGTTTCGACGAAGGTCCATGTTCTTTCCATATCCCACACTGTCAAATCGATATTTTCGTTTTTAACGATGTGTTTTATAGGCTGATTCATGATTTTTCTAGGACCTTGAGACAATGCCCATACGACTTTCTTAAGTTCAGATGAATTGCTCTTTTCTGCAACAGCTGCGAAACAGGTTTCAATTCCACTTGCACCGAACGATGCGTAAGGAAACTCTAGGTTTTTCTTTTCACCTTCGTAAGGAACATGGTTGCTTACGATGGCTTGAATTTCTCCTTTTTTCATGGCTGACCACAGCTTTTTCTGGTCTCCCTTGTTGCGTAAAGGGGGCATAACCTTCAAGTCAGAAGAAAACGAATTAAGATCAGAATCGTTGCGTACAAGATTAAGGTAAGGAACGGTAGCCATAAAGCTGTTTTCTGCAGCTGTGATGGCTTCTAAGGATTGAGCAGAAGAAATTCCATGGAGTACGATCTTACTTTCCGCATATTGAGTAACGGATATATTTCTGTAGACTCGATTAGATTCTGAAATAGAGGGTATCCCTTTCAGCCCTAGGCGGATGCTATGTTCTCCTTCATGTATCTGTCCACCTCTGCTTAAGCTACTGTCGTGATTGAAAATCAGAATGGGTAAGTCTAGCGGTAAGGCGTATTGCACCGCTCTGAGCAATAATCCAGTAGAATCTATGTCTCTTAATCCGTCGCTGAATCCAGCAGCCCCATGTCGAGCAAGATCTATCATCTCTGTAATCTCACTGCCTTCAATGTTCTTAGACATTGCTGCAAGCGGGAGGATCTCCTGTGGGTAGTCGTTCCATAAAGTCTTCAGATATCTAAGATCAGAAGCAGTCTGTACTACGGGTATCGTCGTCGGAAGCGATACAAGATGTGTATATCCACCCCTTAATGCCGCTCGCGATAGGGTATCTGTAGACTCTCGGTGTTCATAGCCTGGTTCTCCTAACTGGGTTCCTATATCCATCCAACCTAGAGAACAATGAAGGTTGTTGCCCTCGATAACTTTAGCTGAAGTGGAAGAGACACGCTTTCCTATCTTCTGGATGATTCCTTTATTGATAAGAATATCTCTTCTGGAATTGTCGTAAAGTCCGCCGCGATCATGGATGAAAACACCTTTAATCAATATTTCCATAGAGTTGAGATAATTATTTTTTCCAAAATCTCAATAACAATGTTTCTAGTATTAAGAAAGCGAGCGCTAATATAAGGCACCATCTCCACAATGTTATGCCTTTGTCTTTCTCATTAATGATAGTTGTAAAATCAGCGTCCAAGTTTTCAGGTAGGAGATTTCCTGATTCTGATAGAGATTGTACCGGAGCTAGACGCATATCTGACTCTTGTCTATCGTAGTTATAGGACAATAGCTTTTCTTGTTTTTCTTTTAATCGGAGGTCATACCATCCTGCTTCCGATATCTGGTCATTGTCAGAAAGCAGAACCTTAGAATCTGCATTGATCTGAGCTGGGATGAATTCTACAGCACCGGTAATGTTGTAGGTTATGTCTCCAGAGCTATTGCTGCGATTTACCTCAATAGGCGTATTAGATCCGATTACATATGACAATGGCTGCGGATATGCGGAAGCAATACTCATCTTGTAAATCATCGGAACGAAAATTTCCGCATTCAGAACCAGGGTATTAAGTTCACGATCTATAGGTGCAGCACATAGGTATACTATGCCACCATCATAATCATATTTTACAAGGTACGGACTTCCATCTCTATACGTCATCAATGTTTCTTCCGGACGAGATTGATAGCGCGTAAGTTTGTAATTTTCTTTAGATTCTGGCAGGGTTATATTTCGAGAATTCTGTTGAAATACTTCTTTAAATATGAATTCGTCCGTATTGATGGTTCCCACAATTTTACTACCACTCACTTTTTCTACAAGGTTGTTGCCACCGACCGAATTCAAGAAATTATTGATAGACTGTATGTTTTCATTTTTGCTAGGGAATAGAAGCAACTTTCCACCTTGAGCCACATATTGTTTTAAACTGGTAGACAATCCAGAGGTGAAACCATTGATGTCATGCAAGATGATCAGTCTATAGTCATTGAGCTTGCTGTAATCTAGTCTAGTTGAGGTGGCATAACTTACGTCAAATGTGCTCAACCCTCCGAACAAGGCTCTGAGATATCTATTCTCACCTGCATCTGATAAGACCAGTACCTCTAGTGACTCATCTACATAAAAAGATATATAGTAACTGTCGTCAAACTGTACAGGGTAATCAGAGATTTTTACAACAGCACGGTGCCAGCCAGGTTGAAGAATTGAAACAACAATTTCAACTTCTATGCTTCCATCAGCAGGAATCGTATACTGACCTTCTGGTCTTTCCTGGCCATCCTTTAATATGGAAAGCCTAACATTATCCGCTTCCTCCGTGCCATAATTTCTCAACTTGACCTTTAATATGTTATCCTGACCTAGAAAAGCCAGACCGGCTTCTAAGAAAGCTGTGTCAATGACAATGTTGTTTTCTTGAACGGAGCGAACAGGAATAAAGTTATGTTCTATCAAGGTGTCCGTATCGAGTTCGTCTACTATGGAAGATTGAAAATCCGATAGCAGGTATGCTATTTTGTTTTCTCCTTCTGCATCCATAGCCTGTTTCTGACGATTCATGATTATGCTTAACGGTTCAACCGCAGGGGAGAGCTCTATTTCATCAATTAAGTTGATGGCATCTTCTTTAGGTACCATGCGCTGATGCCTTCCTTCTAAGTCGTGTGTGATAATCTGAAAAACATCACTTTCACTATAGGCAGCTAAAATCTGTCTAGCTTTTTCCTTAGCGATATCGATAAGTGGAGTCTGCGATGACTCGGCCCGCATAGAAAATGAATTATCTATGAAAATGCTGACTGCATTATTGCCAGCTTTAACCTCATTGCCCTTAGGAAGGTAGGGTTGAGCGAATGCTGCAATCAGTAAACCCAGTGCGAGTAATCGACTAAGCAGGATAAGAAGATCTCTTAATTTGTTTCTAGAGGAGGTTTCTTCTTTTATTTCTTCTAACAATCGCACGTTGGTAAAAGCTACCTTCTTGAACCTTCTGAAGTAAAACAGATGGACAATTATAGGTATGGCTAGTAACAACATCGCCCATAAGAAGGAAGGATATAAAAATTCCATAGTCGGCAAAAATAGAATTCTTCAATGAAATAGCATGTAGCCTACGTGTAGTTATATATAAATTAACGAAAGAAAAATCACCCGATTATTACAGGGGTTGTTTAATTTCAAGCCGTTCTAAACCCATTAATATGGAGATATATTAAAACCTATAGTTAAGTAAACAGTGGCTTGAGGTATTAATATCAACTTCATATATGCATTAATTTGAAGAAATTAAGTGGACATTTATTAAATTAATCATAATGTAACGAACCATTTTTCTTTAAGAATTATAAACCCTTACACTTGATGACATTTTCATTGGCTGTTTAGAATATGTTTAAATTTGACTTGATCCTGAAATGCACTACACAATATATTCAACCTGTTGTGCATCATAGTATATAGATTACAGAACGCATTACTTACTTTATAGAAACCATTATTATGAAAAAAATACTTCCTTTTATTCTTTTAATGCTGATGGCTTGGACTTCTGATGGACAGATAGATCTAGAGAAATTCAGCGCAATGAAATTTAGAAATTTAGGTCCAGCTGGGATGAGTGGTAGGATAACGGCCATTGATGTAGATCTAAGTAATGAAGACATTATTTATGTCGGCGCTGCCAGTGGCGGTGTATGGAAATCTGTGAATGGCGGTATTTCATGGAAACCTATTTTTGATGATATGCCTACCTTATCTATAGGCTCTATAGCGATTGACCAATCTAACCCTGATGTTATCTGGGTAGGAACAGGAGAAGGAAACCCACGAAATAGTGTCAATGTAGGTGGAGGGATATACAAGAGTATAGATGGAGGCCAGAGCTGGAAGTCCATGGGTCTAGAAAAGACCAAGGTGATTCATAGGGTAGTGGTTCATAGAGACAACCCGGATGTTGTATATGCAGGAGCGCTCGGAAGCCCGTGGGGGGATAGCAAGGACAGAGGAGTATATAGAACGACTGATGGTGGTAAGACATGGGAGAATACTTTATACATAGATGAGCAGACAGGACCTGGAGACTTAGTGGTAGACCCACATAATCCTAACCATCTGATAGCAGGGATGTGGTCACATAGAAGAACGCCATGGGATTTTGTTTCTGGAGGAGATGGATCGGGTATGTATGTTACTTACGATGGTGGTGACAATTGGAAAAAATTAACGGACAAGGAAGGCATGCCTAAAGGCAATCTAGGAAGGATAGGATTATCTTTTGCGCCATCTAAGAAAGGCCTGGTATACGCGCTGATTGAAGCGAAGGAAAATGGTTTATATAAGAGTAATGATGGTGGCAATAAGTGGGAGTTGGTTTCTAAGAATAATATTGGGAATCGTCCATTCTACTATTCTGATATATTCGTCGATCCATCTAATGAAAATAGAATATTCAACCTCTTTACGTATATATCTCTAAGTGAAGACGGAGGAAAAACATTTACTCAGATCGCAGATTATGGCAACGGTGTTCATCCAGATCACCATGCTTTCTGGATTTCTCCGACAGATCCAGATTACTTGATCAATGGCAACGATGGTGGAGCGACCATCAGTCGAGATAGAGGAAAAACCTGGGAATTCGTTGATAATATTCCTGTAGGTCAGTTCTATCATGTTAATATCGATAACGACTTTCCTTACAATGTATATGGAGGAATGCAAGATAATGGATCATGGGTAGGACCTTCTTTTGTTTTAAAGCCTGGTGGAATTAGAAATTCAGATTGGCAAGAACTTTATTTTGGCGATGGATTTGACGTAAGTCCATTTCCTGGAGATAGCAGATATGGCTATGCGCAATCTCAAGGTGGAAACATCGGATACTACGATAGAGAAACAGGAAGGGTTAATTTCGTAAAACCAGCACACCCTGATGGTGAGCCATTGAGGTATAACTGGAATGCACCCTTTGCGCAAGACCCACACAGCGATTGTGGGATTTACTTTGGAAGCCAGTATCTGCATTATAGTTCAGATTGTGGACAGAACTGGACGATTCTTTCTCCAGACTTAACAACGAATGATACGACGAAACAGAAACAAGATGTAAGTGGTGGTCTTACGATAGACGCAACCAACGCTGAAAATCATACTACCTGTCTTTCTATTGCTCCCTCTCCAGTTGATAAAAATACCATATGGGTAGGAACAGATGATGGAAATTTACAGATTACCAGAGACGGAGGTAAAAATTGGAAAAATGTGGCAAGCAGATTAAGTGGACTTCCATCTGGTTCTTGGTTGCCTCAGATAGAAGTGTCTCATAAGAATGCAGGAGAAGCATTTATTGTAGCTAATAATTATCGAAGAAACGATTATACGCCCTATGCTTATCACACTACAGACTATGGAGAAAGCTGGCGTAGAATTGCAGATGGAAACAATATTAAAGCTTTTACAACATCTATAGTACAGGATGATGAACAAGAAAACCTACTGTTTTTAGGAACGGATGGCGGTCTTTACTTCAGCCTAGATAAAGGAGTTAGGTGGCAGAAGTGGGATGAAGGATTTCCTTCTGTTCAGGTGCGAGATATGAAGATACACCCAGTATATGGAGATTTAGTCCTAGGTACTTTCGGTAGGGCATTCTGGATTTTAGATGATATCAATCCTCTAAGAGCATTGGCGTCACAAGGAACGAGCCTCTTAAATAAAGACCTTGCTGTGTTTCAGCCTCAGGATGCTTTCCATGCGTATTACCGATCTTATGATGGGATTCGATTCAATGCGCAAGGGGATTTTGTAGGGGATAATAAAGGAGCTGGTTCTGCAGTAGTGTCTGTTTGGCTCAAGCCTCAAGAAAAAGAAAAAGGAAAACCTGGTCAGAGAAAGAAGGGAGGAAAAGACAAGCAAGGAAAGAAAGGAGGAAAGGACAAGCCAGACATGAAGGGTAAGAAAAAGAAGAAGCCTCAAGATGCGGTTATAAGAATTATAGACTCAGCAGGAGACACGATAAGAACAACTTCTGTCAAGTTGAAAGAGGGCATGAATAAAGTGAATTGGTCCTTGAACAGAGATGGAGTAAGGTTTCCTCGAAGACAAGAAAGAAGGGGAGGGAATAGTAAGTATGCTCCTGGAGGCAGAGATGTAATGCCAGGCACATATAAAATGGTCTTGTCTCATGGCGATCACAAGGATTCAGCGACGATAACTGTAAAACTAGATCCGAGGATAGACCATGATATGGCCGCTCTAGAAGCACATGAAAAACTAGCTGCTGATTATGAAGTCCATGTGCAATCAGCGACGGACAGTTATAATGAGATTAAGAAAGCCCGGAAAACACTTAAGGTGGTCAAGGCCGTTCTAGAAGCTCAGCAAGATTCTACAAGTAAGTCTCTTCTTAAGGACATGAAAGGAGTAGAAGGAAAACTTGATTCGTTGAGTAACCTATTTATGGATCCTCCAGGCTTGAAAGGAATTCAGAGAAATCCGAATACACTTACAGCTACGTTAGGAGGTGTCAGAGGTTACATGAGAACACCGTGGATGGCTCCTGGCAGCAATACCATGGCTGTGATGAATAAAGCAATAAAAGCTACAGAAGAAACCACTGGAGCCGTTGATGGGTTTTTTAATGGAGACTGGAAGGAATTCCATGAGGCAGTGGATGCGCTGAATATTGATCTTTTCGGTAATATGAAAGAAAAGGAATAAGGATCCTATATGGAAAGAAAAAGGGGGCGCAAGTTTTTGCACCCCCTTTTTTTATTCAAGCAATTCAGCAATGAATGATTTTTTATCTAAACGGATCTGCGAACCGAATGTCATCAATTAATTTATAGTCGGTAAGTGTGTTTAAGAATGCTATTAAGTCTTCTTTTTCTTGATCATCGAAATTCATCTTCATAGGATTGTTATTGAAATCTTTAAGGATAGGGTGCAGGTTCTTGTGTTCCTGTATTCCTGAACTGTAATGATCTATCACTTCTCCCAGTGTCTCGAATCTCCCATCATGCATATATGGTCCTGTAAGCGCTACGTTTCTCAAGAACGGTACTTTAAAAACGCCTTCATCATATTCTGAAAAAGTCAAAGTTGCTTTGCCTAAATCTTCTGGATATAAATCTAGACCATTGCTAGCACTTGCTTCCGCTGTGAAAGAATGATCTACACTGTGACAGCTGGAACATTTGTTTATATAGATATTAAGGCCTCGATTTTCGGAAGAATTGAGGAATGGGAATCCGGATTCATTGAATAAATGATTAAAAGATGATTTAGCCATAGCTTCATCAAATCTAGAATTAACAGAGGAGATAGAATTGACGAACGATCGTAAGGCATCAAGAATCGATTTTTCCGTTATACCCGTATGACCAAATGCATTGTTGTGCAGAATATTATAGTATTTTTCTTTAGAAACGATATCTACTATATCTTCCATTTTCATTCCCATCTCAATCTCCGATTCGAATGCAAGCTGAGATTGTAACTGTATATTAGGGACAACATCATCCCATCCGAAACCTGCTAGACTGAAACTAGATCCCCCTCCATAAGAAGTTTCGAATCCTATGGTATTTCCTAACGGAAGTGAGTTCCGATTGGATTCTCTGCCATCGAATCCTTTACTTCTTGATACATCATCAGCAAATGCTAGATTCTGCTTGTGGCAGGATGCACACGATACCTCACCATTTTTAGATAATTTCTTGTCATAAAACAATACTCTACCAAGGGTGGCTGCTTGGTTGTGTGCTTGCAGTTCTTCTGGAGACTTGCTATTGAAGTCCGTGGGTAAGTGCGCGGGCAACGTAGTTTGGTAATTAAATGATTCTTTAGGCAAGTCAAGAATCTCAGTTAGAATGGCATATTCTTCTTCTGTGTATCCAGGTGTAGGATCTTCACTGCAACTGGTTAAGCCGAGGAATAAAATAAACAATAATAACGGTGCGAAATGCTGTACTCTCATCATAGTATTCGATTTTATCTTTGCTAAATATATCTGTAAAACGTTGATTTTCTATGAATTGTATAGATTGATATAGATCGTTTTACCCAACGGTAACAAATCGAGAACTAACGGTAAGATTTTATTAACGGTCTTATGTCCATGATTAATAGCCTAGGTAAGGGATAATGGTGTGTTCTTAGCTGAATAAATCGTACTTTTGCGACTTTTCGGAAATGTTAGATCTTTTTATGCAATTACTGTGTTGAGATTTACCAGAGTCTATATAGGACTCTGAGAAATATTAGATATATATGGGAACATTAATTATAGTCGGACAACTTATTCTATCCTTATCCATTCTTGTTACTTTGCATGAGTGTGGCCACTTTTTTCCTGCTAAGTGGTTTAAGACCAAGGTGGAAAAATTTTACTTGTTTTTCGACCCATGGTTTTCATTGTTTAAAATAAAGAAAGGAGATACTGAATACGGAATCGGCTGGTTGCCCTTAGGTGGATACGTCAAGATAGCGGGTATGATAGACGAGAGTTTCGATAAGAAACACCTAGAAGAAGAACCTCAAGAATGGGAATTTAGATCTAAGCCAGCATGGCAGAGACTGATCATCATGCTCGGAGGAGTAACGGTCAACTTTATTCTAGGAATACTCATCTTCGCTGGTATATATTTTACCTGGGGAGACAGTTATCTTCCTGCTTCTGAAGCTAAGTATGGAATCCATGTAGATTCTCTGGGTTATGAAATAGGGTTGCGCGATGGAGATAAAGTCCTTTCAATCGGCGATAAGCCATTCGATAAGTTCAACCCTAATCGGTTTAAGCTTGAAATTATCATAGAAAATCCTCAATCGTATAAGGTTCTCAGAGACGGAAAAGAAATAGATATTCCTATCGACCCTAGTTATAGCTCTGTATTGAGTACCCAAGCCAATAAAGAATTTAGCCTGTTTTCATATAGGTATCCGTATCAACTAGCTGAGGTAGATGAGAAATCTCCAGCATATACATCCGGCTTGAGAACTGAAGATAAGATATTGTCTATCAATGGTTCTCCCATTGCTTACGTCGATCAAGTAACTAAGATTACGGGAAATAACAAGAATAAGAATGTGGACTTGGAAGTCCTAAAGCCATCAGGTGATACTACAATGATAAGTACGCCTGTAGATGGTGAAGGTAGAATGGGGGTTCTAGTTGATGCTGCTGCTACATTTTTTAAAATGGAGAATGAAAAGTATGGTATATTAGAGTCAATCCCTAAGGGCGTAGAGGTATCTTGGGACTTTCTGTCAGGCCAGTTGAAGGCCTTTGGTAAGATGTTTAACGGAGGGATTAAACCCAGCGAAAGTTTAGGGTCGGTTATATCTATCGCTAAGGAGTTTGGTCCTACATGGGACTGGGAACGATTCTGGAGAATGACGGCCAGCTTGTCCATACTACTAGCCTTTCTTAATCTACTTCCTATACCAGGCTTAGATGGTGGTCATGTAGTCTTTTTACTGTATGAAGTTGTAAGTGGAAGAAAGCCGAGTGATAAGGTGGTAGAGTATTCAACTATAGTAGGGTTTATCTTGTTGGTTGTCTTGATGATATTCGCTCTTGGGCTAGACATTTCAAGATTATTTTAGGATGAATTATTTTCAGTTTTATGACATGCCAGTATCACTGGTAATAGATGTAAACCTTCTGAAGAAAGCCTACTTGAACAAGAGTAGAATCCTACATCCTGATTTCCACATGGATAAATCAGAACAAGAACAAGAGGAGGTATTGAAACAAGCCAGTTTCAACAACAAAGCCTACAAGACCCTCAAGTCGGATGAAGCGAGGCTTAAATATATTCTTGAGCTACACGATGCACTAGGCGCAGAAGGAACACATGCGCTCCCACAGGCATTTCTTATGGAGATGATGGATATCAATGAAAGAATCATGGATATGCAGATGTCTGATAATCAGGAAGAAGAATCAGTCATTATCGAGGAAGTGGAATCTTTTAGTGAATCACTCTATAAGGATGTAAAAAACATATACGACGGATACTCGTATGAGCAAGTAAAAGAAGAAGAACTAATTATTTTAAAAGAATTCTATTTTAAAAGAAAATACTTAAGAAGGATTAGAGAAAATTTAAATAAATTTGCGCCCGACTTATAATTAAGATGATGCCGATGTGGGGGAATTGGTAGACGTGTCCCGATGAATCGGGATTTGTCAATATGAAAGAAAAAGAGAATTAGAATAATACTGCTACTTACAGAAGTAGAAAATGCCGATGTGGCGGAATTGGTAGACGCGTCCCGATGAATCGGGATTTGTCAATATGAAAGAAAAATAGAATTAGAATAAAATTACTACTTACAGAAGTAGAAAATGCCGATGTGGCGGAATTGGTAGACGCGTCCCGAT
>CAZFJO010000016.1:0-5170 GCA_964518915.1 uncultured Saprospiraceae bacterium | reverse complement strand
ATAAAATTACTACTTACAGAAGTAGAAAATGCCGATGTGGCGGAATTGGTAGACGTGTCCCGATGAATCGGGATTTGGCAATATGAAAGAAAAAGAGATTTAGAATAAAAATACTACTTACAGAAGTAGAAAATGCCGATGTGGCGGAATTGGTAGACGCGCTGGATTCAAAATCCAGTTCTGGCAACGGAGTGTGGGTTCGATTCCCACCATCGGTACAAAGCTCAAGATTTATCTTGGGCTTTTTTTATTTCTATTTTCAGGGGAGAAAAGGGTGGATAGCCAGGTTTCATAAAAAGAACTTCAAAAAAAAATCTTCAGAAGTGTGATATTTCTATTCCAGAATCGAATAATGTAGTATAAAACAAAAGGTGTATCATGAATCTGCACTTTAAATATGGAAGAGGAAAAGAAGAAAAGATTTACTCAAGCTATTGAAAACAATAAAGGAATTGTTTTCAAGGTAGCTAATTCGTATTGTCATGATAGGGCAAGTGTAGATGACTTAATACAGGAAATACTGATTCAAGTCTGGCTTTCATTTGATAGTTATAAGGATTCATATAAATTTTCTACCTGGCTGTATAAGGTGGCTTTTAATGTGGCTATTTCTTTTTACAGACGGGAGAAGAGACACCTAGACTTTAAGAAAAACAAGCTTACAGAAGCAGCCATTGTTGCTGAAGATGATAATGAAAAGGAAGCCTTACAACAGCACTTAAAATTACTACATCAGTTGATCAGTGAATTTAAAGAAGTGGATAGAGCACTTGTGCTTCTTTACTTGGATGGTTGCTCACAGAGAGAAGTAGCCAGCATTATCGGTATATCAGAATCTAATGTTGCAACCAGAATGCACCGGATAAAGAATAAGTTGAAACGAAAATTTAAAGAAATTAAGAATTATGAATGAGGTCGAATTAAAGAACCTATGGACTAAATATGATGAGCGTCTAGATAAGGTCATTGCTTTTAACGAACAGATGATGGAAGAAGTCATGAAACAGAAAGCAAGGAGTAGCCTGGCTGGTGCAAGGCCTTTTAAGATATGGGGAATACTTATAGGCGTTCCATGGGTAATAGTATTGGCTTTCTTGACTTTTATAGGAGTTATGTCTGGTAATCCATTCTTTGCCTGTTCCTTGCTTGCCATACTAATCTGTACCATCGTAGCTTTAGGAACTTATATACATCATCTTGTCTTGATTAATCAAGTCAATGTTTCTACTTCTATATTAGAAGCACAGGAAAAAATAGCAGAGATAAAAGTTTCTACACTGAGGTCTACAAGGATCGTTTTTTTGCAACTCCCGTTTTGGACTACATGGTACCTTCAAGTAGGATTGTTGCAAGGTGGCCATTCATTGTATTGGACGGTGAATGTTTTAGTTACCCTTTTATTCGTTGTGCTTACCATATGGTTGTATCGCAATATCAGAGTAGAGCGATTAGGAAGCAAATGGATTAAGTGGTTGTTTTCCGATGAGGAATGGAATGCGGTTAATCGCGCCTCAGATATATTGAATCAGATAAATGAAATGAATCAATAAAAGTAAAGAGTGCTCGAATCAAAGATTTTAGGTCACTTGTGCCATACAGTAATAGAGGTAAGGAGGCATCTATATCTACGGTCTTGAAAAACAAGGTTCAAGTAATTTCTCTCATGACAACCCACAACTATTGTCGCATGGACTTAAATTTTTAATGCTGCATTCATTCCTTTGTAGAAATCGAATGACAATCGATATCTTGTCTATATGAAGTTAATTGTTTTGTTATTCGTCATCGCTGCCACTGCGTGTCAAGCTCAAGTTGGAATAAATAATATTGCGGATCACCCGGTGATTACAGATTCGGATAAAAAATTATTCAACGTCTATGAATTGTTAGATGGAACATGGAAGGGTGTGTTTTTAGTTAAGCAAGATGAAAGCCCTAAGAAGCGGCCTGAGAACCTTCAAGACCCAGAAGTTATGCTTGAGTTTATAGAGACTGCCAAGACCATTAATACCATTCACGTAACACAGGTATATGCTTCTGAAAGTCCTTACTTTCAGAAAGTGTCTATTACCGATTTCTACCCAGATTCTGGAAAAACGGTGGAGAGCAATGGAGTCAATAAAGTACAAGCAGGTAAGATGTGGTGTGTCGTACATAAGCCCGATGAAACCGTAATTCATGCGGGTTCTGCACCCAATAAAGAAACCATAATATGGCAAAGCAATCTACCTAAGCGAATCGAGTATTTTCATGAAACGGTTAGCAAGGATTTTTACGAGATTATAGGATATGGATATTACAACGATGATGATACATCGAAGTCTCCATTATTGTGGTTTTATGGAAAATACGAAAGACAGTAGGAATTCACCTGCTTGAATATATAAACCTCTTTAGACGAAAACAGAATTTCTTTATTGGTCGTTTCTTTCTGCTATAGCTCCTGCAAGCTGATACGCAGCGGTATTTATTTCTTTTTCTGTTTTATCCACATTGAACGCTAGCATGTAGATCAATTCGTTTTTATCCCTCCAGTAATACTTAGCAAGTTCTGCACTTCCGACTCCGCTTACGCCAAATGGGAACTCATCATAATGCAATGTCGAAGTAGGGTCTTCAGCTGATTTTTCTCCATCAGCACGAAGATTAGCTATATAATATGATGCCCAGTCTGGGTGTTCATCAGGAAGAGGGTTGCCACTTATCTGTAGGACAATAGCCGCATTGGGCATATTAGGATCGGTGATTTTGTAAAAACACGATCTCTGACGATTGGTTGGTTTTCCATTTGCCTTGAGCTGATAGATACTTCCAGCTTGCAAGCCTAAGGCTGTTTCTACTTGTTCCTTGCTCCATGCATCCTCAGGTGCGGGAATATTATAAGAGTAAGAACCATCCTCATTAACACTGCCTGAACTAACCACTTTACCATCAGAATTGAAGCTCTTGCTTTTAGCAATGGTCTTTGTAGCAGTATCTGACGAAGTGTTACTAGTCTGATCGCCCTTACATGCTAGTAAGAAGCACAAGGAAAATATGCTGAAATATTTTATCATAATCATTTAATTTAAACGATGGCAAAGCTACTTTATTTTTAACAAAACACCATGGAAGAAGAACGTAATCTAATCCGTAATTAAATTGCCAAGATAGCGTATCTTGCTGCCATATATGAGATTGTTTTATGGAAGAAAGGAAGGAGATATAGTGAAGCTTGATGCTTCAGAGAAATCTCATTGTATACAAGTGCTCAGACATAGAATAGGCGATGAAATTCATGTTGTTGACGGCCTAAGTTCTCGGTATAAGGCTCGGATTGACCATATAGAGAAAGATTACCTAGAAGCTTATATATTAGAAGAAGAGAAATTAAGAACCTTGCCCTACCATCTCACCGTCGCCATTGCGCCCACTAAGAATGCCTCTAAAATTGAATGGTTTCTAGAAAAAGCAGTAGAGATAGGTATTCATGAAATTATACCGATGTCGTCGGCTCGATCTGAAAAATTTAGAATAAAAGAAGATAGATGGAATAAGATCATCCTATCTGCTACGAAGCAATCCATGCAAGCTATTCTTCCGAAGCTGAGGCCTTTACAGCCGTTGGCTGAAGTGCTTAGAGGCGCGTATGATTATAAATTTATCCCGTATACTCAAGAAGAAGATAGCTTATTAATCAAGCAAGATTTAGTAGAAGGAAAAAAGTTGTTGGTCTGTATAGGCCCTGAAGGAGGATGGACGGAAGAAGAAATACAACAGGCGTTGTCACTTGATGTCGTTCCTGTTTCCTTAGGCCATTCTAGGTTGAGAACTGAAACAGCTGGAGTCGTATCTTGTCAAGTCATCAAGGACATCTACAGCCTTAAGTAGCTCTACCACCTGATTCATCTTGTGGTTTCGTTGTGAAGTATTGATTCAGTTTTCTGCTCCTTAATGTTATCTGGTGTGATTGAATTTCAGTCAATTACCTTCTGTCAGACGGCAGATGGATAAATCTCTTGAATCTATCAGAATAAGCATGAAATATTTTTCCCATATTTGGCAAATGATATTTAGGTATCTAACGTTATATATATAGCAAGATGGATTGCTGTTTTTGATATTCTGCGTTAATAATAAAGAAACCACATGATTGTTACTTTTTTAATCTCAATTTTTTTGGCCCTAAATGTAGGGGACTTCTCTCCAGAGGATAATAGTGAGCCTTCTCTTAAATTGGCCTTAGTCAAGTACAATGGGGGTGGAGATTGGTACAGTAATCCCACTGCATTGCCTAACCTAGCTTCTTTCTGCAACCAGACGCTCGGAACTAATTTTTCTAGAGATTACGCGACGGTAGAAGTAGGAAGTATTGAGATCTATAATTATCCGTGGTTATATCTGACAGGTCATGGTAATGTTGTTTTCTCAGACCAAGAAGCGGAAAACCTTAGGAACTACTTGATAGGTGGTGGGTTTCTACATATAGATGATAATTTCGGCATGGATCCTTATGTAAGGGTAGCCATGAAAAAAGTATTTCCTGAATTGGAGTTGATTGAACTTCCATTTGAGCATGAGATTTATTCCTCTAAGTACGAATTTAAAGGTGGCTTACCTAAGATTCATAAGCACGATGATAAGCCCGCCCAGGGATTCGGACTTGTATGGGAAGGAAGGGTAGTGTGTTTCTATTCTTACGAAAGCGATCTAGGCAATGGATGGGAAGATGAAAGCGTACACAATGATCCACCAGAAAAACGGCTCGCTGCACTAAAGATGGGTGCTAATATTATTTCCTATGCATTTTCTCAGCATACCAGATAAAAACTAGAAAGGGAATCGGATTCAATTTAAAAACCTTCCCCTAATCTTATTTTCACATTAATAGGAATGATAGATTCTACTCAAGGATAGATTTATATCCGTAACGGATGTATTTTTTAATATTCAACCAGAAGGCGATAAAGAAATACACGATAAGCGGAGAACCGATGGTAAGAAAGCTTATATAGATGAAGTACATCCTCACACGAGAGCTTCTTATTCCCATCTTATTGCCAAGATAAGAACATACCCCAAATACAGATTTTTCAATTTCGTGTTTTATTCTAAACATCAACCACTTACTTAGTATGCAGTGAAATGCATATTGTTAATTCATAAGCTTCACTTGTTACCGCTTCTATAT
>CAZFJO010000015.1:24096-26594 GCA_964518915.1 uncultured Saprospiraceae bacterium | reverse complement strand
CAACGTATATAGTAATAGAGACTGATTTCGGTACAATGAAAGCTGAACTGTATGATTCAACTCCGCTTCATAAGGAGAATATGATAAAGCTGGTAAAGGAAGGTTTTTACGATGATTTGTTGTTTCATAGAATCATCAGTGGATTTATGATTCAAGGAGGAGATCCAGATTCTAAAGGATCTCCAGCAGGAGCTCGATTGGGTTCTGGTGGACCTGGTTACCAGATAGATGCTGAGATAGGTGCTCCGCATTTTAAGGGCACCCTAGCAGCTGCAAGAACAGGAGGAGCCTCTAATCCAGAAAAAAGGAGCTCAGGATCTCAATTTTATATTGTGCATGGAAAACCACTTTCAGATAATGAATTGAATAGCTTCGAGCAGCGAGGAGGTTTTAAGTACAATGAATCTCAGCGAGCTAAGTATAAGGAAGTAGGAGGAGCACCTTTTTTAGACAATGACTACACCGTATTCGGTGAAGTAGTAGAAGGTATGGATGTTATCGATAAGATTGCAGCCGTACAGAAAGACGCAAGTGACCGTCCTTTAAGTGATGTTAAAATGAAAATTACCTTATCTAATTAATAGACTTCATGATCAGATTGCCTTATATAAAGTTATCAATAATCGTCCTTCTTCTCATTACTATGAGTTGTTCTGGACCTAAGCCGATGTACTCTTACGAGAAAGAAAAGGAAGATGTCCCTGCTCAAGTGCAGTTTAATAATGCGTCAGAGAATGCTATGGAGTATATGTGGGACTTCGGTGATGGAAATACCTCAGAAGAAGAATCGCCGAATCATCGATATTTACTTTCTGGAAAGTATACGGTTACATTGATTGCTAAAAAAGATGGAAAGGAAAAGAAGATAAAGAAGGACATCATTATGGCACCTCCAGAAATATGTCTAGTAGAAATGGTAACTACAGCAGGCACAATGATGTTGCAACTGAGTGATGAAACGCCAGCTCATAGAGATAATTTCATAAAGTTAGCAGAAGAAGGTTATTATAACAATCACCTTTTCCATAGAGTTATAGATGGTTTTATGATTCAAGGAGGTGATCCTAATAGTGTCGGTGCACCTGCAGGAAAGCGTCTAGGAACAGGAGGGCCAGGATATACTTTAGAAGCAGAAATAGTAGAAGGAATGATCCATGTCAAGGGAGCCATTGCAGCGGCCAGACAAGGTGATAATGTCAATCCGGATAAGCGGTCTTCGGGATCTCAGTTTTATATAGTGCATGGTAATAAAGTGCCACCAGCCCAGCTTAAACAGATGTCATCTAGAACAGGAATGGTCTATACAGATGAGCAGGTAAAGCAATATCAAGATATAGGGGGAACACCTTTCTTGGACAATGGATATACCGTATATGGACATGTAATTTCTGGGCTAGAGGTCATAGATAAGATTGCAACTGTTCAGAAAGACAGATCTGATAGACCTGTAGAAGATGTCAAGATTCTGAGTGTAACAGTTATTAAATAATTAAACCAAGATTAAAGTGGCAGAGATATTAGGTATTGATGTAGGTGCGACGGGTATTAAAGGCGCGGTAGTGGATATAGAGAGTGGCGAGTTGGTCACAGATAGAATAAAGTATAAAACGCCTAAACCCGCAACACCGGAAGCCATGATCAAGGTTATGAAAAAGTTGGTTTCAGACTTTGACTGGAAAAACAAGGTCATCGGTATAGGATTTCCTGCGATAATCAAGGATGGCCATACAGTAAGTGCTTCTAACATACATAAGAGCTGGCTGGGTTACAATTTCATGAAGGAAGCAAGGGAGGTTTTTTCTGATAAAACCTTCCTAATCAATGATGCGGATGCAGCTGGTATATCTGAGATGCGATACGGTTTAGGCAAGAATTATCTTGATAAAGTTGTTATCCTACTAACCTTAGGTACAGGCGTAGGTTCAGCTATTTTTAATCAAGGGCTACTCTTACCTAACACAGAATTAGGTCATCTTAAATACAAGTCAAGTGTGGCAGAGAAGTATGCTTCTAATAGTGCCAGAGAAGAAAAAGACCTGTCATGGAAGGAATGGGCTAAGGATCTTAATGATGTATTGAATCATATTGACTTCCTGTTTTCGCCAGATGTTTTTATCATCGGAGGTGGCATCAGCAAGAAATTTGACAATTATGAAGACCATCTGGATCTAATTGATAAGATATTCCCGGCAGAGTCTCGCAACAACGCAGGTATCATAGGTGCCGCCTTGCATGCACATATGATGTGTCGATAGGGTGCCAGAGAAAATATATGATGTGCTGATGCCTATAATACCCACATAGGAAAATTGTCCTTCTCTTCAGAATAGTTATAGCTATTAGAAGGACTTGTTACATAAAGTTTAAGGATTACCGTTCTTTTCTAGAAGGTGCCTTTTGGTAATAATATCGCTGAGTGTCGTTTTCTACGTGTAGATTTACATCATAATCACTAAAAGAATGCATTATGAAATATCAATTAAAGTCAATTAAAATTG
>CAZFJO010000015.1:20295-23996 GCA_964518915.1 uncultured Saprospiraceae bacterium | reverse complement strand
GAAAAGAAAAAAGCGACACTTAGTATTAAGGGTCGCTCAGTTCTTGGTTATTAAACGGTAATGCCTTAAAAAATAAGGCTACTTGGTTTCACCCAGTTCAGATGTAAAGTATCTGATCATGGAGGTGATTTCTTTGTCTACTTCTAGCTCTGGAGACATGTCAAACAATAAGGTATGTTGACTAATGTCTTCTGCAAGTGCTTCTTCTAATATAGATAGCCCTGCTTTTCTTTCTTTTAAGAACATCATAGTGATGGCTCTACAGTAAAGCAGGTCAGCACCGAATGTATAATCTTCTGCTTCATCGAGGATGCAGAGTGCTTCATTATGAAGTCCGAGTTTTAATAAGAACATAGCGTACTCAGACCAATAATTAGATTGTTCTGGTCCACTCTTAGTAGCCTTATTAAAGTTAATCGTTGCTTTCGTATAATTTTCAACTTTTACATAAGCCTTAGCTAGACCGAAGTAGTATTCTTCGCATCGCTCGTCTAAGCTTACCGCTTTATGAAAAGCATTGATTGCAGAATACCAGTTGTCTTCAGATGCATAGCACTCTCCGAGCGTAAAGTAAGCATCGTCATTGTACGGATCATACTTTATACTCTTAGATAGAAGATGCTTAGAAAGCTTAATATTTCCTAGCTGAAATTGACATCGAGCCATATTGACTAGATAGTCACTCTCAGGCCCAAACATGACATTCGCTTCCTCGAAGATGTTATAAGAACGCTCATAGAGTTTTTCCTGAAAACATAGTTCAGCACAATCTATATAGCCGTTTTCGAATTGATCGTTGATAAGAAATGAGTACTCAATAGCGTTGATCGCTTTTTCGTATTCTCCTAAGTAGTTGTATGCATGGCCTAGGTTGTACCACGCCATATAACTATAAGGTTCTTGGTTAAGGAGGTTTTCTAGAAAGGTTATGCTTTCTTCATATTTTCTAGATAGCTCTGTACAGAGAAGCATTCTTTCAAGTGCTTCATCATTATTAGGATTGATGTTGAGTGATTTTTTCAGCACTTCATACATCATTTCGTAGTCCTTCATTGTTTCATAGATGTAGGATTCACAGATTAGCAATTCTGAAAGATCAGATGACATCACACGAGATTTGATACTTGATAAAATTTCAAGTGCATCTGAGTGCCTTGTAAGTAGGCTCAACGCTCTTGCTTTTAATATCAATACTTCAAATTCTCCAGGTGCAACAACTTCTGCATCGTTCAGCGCTTCTATAGTCTGATCAAGTTTTCCTGAGTTTAATAACAACCTAGCTTTAAGGATATAGAAATCAGATCTGTATCTGTATTGTTCTAGCGCAAGATCCACGACGTCAAGCGCCTTGTCCCATTGATTCTCACCATCGTAATACTCAATAAGTTGTAGATAGGTTTTCTCACCTAAGTACTCAATATCTCCGCTTTCGAATCTGGCTTCAAAATCATGTACCAAATTCATTAATGCTAGGTCCCGTTTTGTCCTGTGTTCCATATAAAATTACTGTATGGGATTATATGACACGCCAAATATAATTATTATGTCCTCATAAAGAACTTACGGATGAATAATTTTATCCACATTCTTAAAAAAAACATATATATTATTTTATGTGTATAAAACTCACATAATGAGCTGGTTACATATGGTATGGGAAACCCTAGAATGTATAACCCATTATACTTGATGTCGTTACACATGATGAGAATTTACAACACGACTGCCGTCAGAAATGTTAAAATTTTATATGGCTTTTTTACCTATTTATTAACTAATAGAAAAGGGTAAGAAATTACTACGGGTTTTAATATTTGGTAGTCAGACATTTGTGCTTGACACCTTCTACCATCATTGTAATCTTCTTTCTACTGCCCAGATGTATATTTTTCATCCAATGAATACTTGCCAGGACCTAAAAAATAAATAGCCAGGTATCCACCAGCGTACAATAAAGCATGTTCTTTTTCATGCCATGGATCTGACCAATGAAAAATAAGACCTGCAACAAGCATCGTTATGATAAGAGGGATGGTTGCCCACTTGGTTTTATAACCGATTACAATCAGTGAGGCACACAGAAATTCAGCAATAACAGTTAAAAAGAGCGATGCTGTAGGTCCGATTCCTATAGGATCAGGAAAATCAACCTCAACGCTACTTATGAGGCTTTTAAATTTAGGAATGCCATGGATAAGCATCATGCATCCCATAACCAGCCGAAGGATTAATTTTCCGATGTGTTCCATGCCTTTCTAAATTTCATTAGTAGTGATCAATCTTACCCCAATATAAAAGACCTTACCCTCAGAAAAGAGTAAGGTCTTATTATAGTTGTTCTGCGGTAGAAATTATTTTTCAGATTTTCCATTGTCATTTTTAATATCATCTACAGCATCATTGAGCTCATCTGTTGCTTTCTTAAGCTTCTCTACTTCCTTGGCTTTTTTCTTCTCCTTGATTTCTTTCTTTTTTTCAGTCGGAGCTTCGCCCTTGGTCTTTTTATCTGAGAAAGTAAATCCTTTAGCATCTGTGCCTATGTAGATGGTTTCTCCAGCAGTGAAGTTGCTTCCTAGAACCTGCTTAGCCATTTCGTTGATCAGTTCTTTCTGTATTACACGCTTGAGTGGTCTCGCACCGAATTGTGGATCATAACCGAGTTCAGATAGAAGATCCATAGCTGGATCTGTTATCTCAAGTTTTATTTCTTGACGCGCCAGATTCTTTTTTAAACCTTTAAGCATCAGGATAGCGATCTGCTTGATTTCTGCCTTAGTCAGTGGAAGAAACATGATTTTCTCATCGATGCGATTTAGGAATTCTGGTCTCAGATTTTCCTTAAGATGATCGAATACTTCCATCTTAGTCGTTTCTATAATATCTGATCTGTGGGATTCTCCGACAGCTTCTAAATCCTCGAAGTTTTCTAGAATGGTTTCCGCTCCCATATTAGAAGTCATGATAATAATGGTGTTCTTAAAGTTAGCAACTCTTCCTTTATTATCTGTCAGCCTTCCATCATCTAATACTTGTAGTAAAATATTAAAAGTGTCCGGGTGGGCTTTCTCGATTTCATCTAGTAAGATGATTGAGTAAGGCCTTCTTCTTACAGCTTCTGTCAATTGTCCTCCCTCATCATAACCGACGTATCCCGGAGGGGCACCGACCAATCTAGACACAGAGTGTTTTTCTTGGTACTCACTCATGTCGATTCTAGTGATGGCCGCTTCATCATCGAAAAGGACTTCAGCCAGCGACTTCGCAAGCTCTGTTTTTCCGACTCCAGTAGGACCTAAAAAGATGAATGAACCGATGGGTTTCTTAGGGTCTTGTAATCCAGCACGACTTCTTCTGACGGCATCACATACGGCAACTACAGCTTCTTTCTGACCGATTAACCGCTTACCGATTTCTTCTTCTAAGTGAACCAGTTTTTCTCGTTCACTCTTCATCATCTTGCTGACAGGAATTCCTGTCCACCGAGCAACAACTTCCGCGATATCGTTGGCAGTGACTTCTTCATTGGTAAATCGTTTTTCTTCAGATATGGTCGCCAGCTTTTCTTCTGCAGCCTTAAGCATGTTTTCTTTTTCCTTAATCTCCCCATACCTTATTCTAGCAACTTCCTCGAAGTTACTGTCCCGCTCTGCAATTTCTGCACTATGCTCTAGTTCTTCTATCGATTTTTTAATGTTCTGGAT
>CAZFJO010000015.1:12861-20195 GCA_964518915.1 uncultured Saprospiraceae bacterium | reverse complement strand
TGATTTCGCCATCGCTCTGCTTTACTTCTTTCATGACGGCCTTCAACCGTTCTTCGAACTCACCTTTATATTTAGCACCCGCTACAAGGGAAGCAATGTCTAGGGTAAAGATTTTCTTAGACTGTAAATTTTCGGGAACATCTTGCTTGATGATTCTCCATGCGATGCCTTCTACGATGGCCGTTTTTCCTACGCCAGCTTCTCCCACAAGGATGGGATTGTTTTTCTTTCTTCTGGATAAGACGTGCAGCATTCTTCTGATTTCTTCATCTCTACCGACAATCGGATCAAGCTTACCCGATTCTGCTCTTTCATTAAGGTTAACTGCATACTTACTCAAGGCATTGTAGTTGTCTTCAGAGCTCTGGTCCGTTACGGTTCTGCCTTTCCTTAGTTCTAGAATAGCAGCCTTCATATTCTTGAGGGTTGCTCCTTGATCTTTTAGCAATTTAGCTGCCTTATCGGTACCTTTTAAGATACCTAGAATCATCAACTCTAAAGAGATGAACTCGTCCTTAAATTCTGTCAGAAACTTCTTAGCAGAGGCCAGGATTTTATTGGCATCATTGGTAAGGAATTGCTTGTCAATTCCCGACACCTTAGGGTATCTTTCAAGTTCCTTATTGATGTCCCTTTTTAATAGAGGGAGGTTAATGCCGACTTTCTGAAATAAAAATTCAACCAGTTTCTCATCGGTATCAATTATTCCTCTTAATAGATGAACAGTATCTACTCCTTGCTGATCCAGCTTACCTGCTAGTTTCTGACCGGCGAGAATGGCTTCCTGTGCTTTTATCGTAAAATTATCGTATGTCATATTCTGATTAGCTTAATGTTAATGCCCTTGTAAAGTTCTGTAAAGTAAGGCAGTTCTTCCGCTTCCGCAAATGCTGGTTACTAGAAGATTAAATACTTTTTTCGATACAAGGTCTGTCCGTCTATCTATAATGTACAAATTGTAATCCAATGCTGTTTTTCTGACTTTCTGTCGCCATTACAATATTCTTGATAGACAGCCTGACATATTATCCATGATATAGATGGCAATTGTATCATAATCAATCGATTGAGAAGAAGTAGGATGAAAGAAAATTTAAACATCACAACATAAGATATCCATAGCGCATGGATATCTTACCATAAAAAAAGGTTGCTAAACGTACATTCAGCAACCTTTCTTAATAAGTTTTAAAAACTCAGAATTACATTTCAACTTCTCGCTTGTCGATAAGACGGAATCCATTACCATGGATGTTAACGATCTCTAGGTTCTCATCTTTACTTAGATACTTCCTAAGTTTCGTCACGAATACGTCCATACTTCTTGCAGTGAAGTAGTTATCCTCACCCCATATTTTAGTCAGCGCTTCTGATCTTGTAAGTACATCATTCTTTCTGATGCAGAACAACCTCAATAGGTGCGCTTCTTTAGGGGATAATTTTTCTTTTACCTTACCTTCATCAGATAAGAAAGTCAATATCCTTAATGGGTAATTGAAAACATAAGCACCCAGATTGAATTCTTTCACTTCTGATTCTGGTTCAGCTTGTTTCTGGCTTCTTTTTAAAATAGCCTGTACACGGTAGAGAAGCTCCTCAGAATTAAATGGCTTGGTTATGTAATCATCTGCCCCGATTTTAAATCCTTCCAGTACATCTTCCTTAAGTGCTTTTGCAGTTAAAAAGATAAGTGGAATTTCTTTGTTGATTTCTCGGATGTCTTTTCCTAAAGAAAATCCATCTTTTTTAGGCATCATAACGTCCGTAATACAAAGGTCGAATTGGCCTTTTTTAAATTCCACAAGGCCTGCTTCGCCATCCGTGGCTAATATTACGTCATAGTCATGCATTTCGAGGTAAGACTTCAGTACATCTCCGAAATTCTGGTCATCTTCAACTAGTAAAATCCTATTCGACATAATTTTTTGTTTTATTTGAGACGGTTAACACAGTTTAAAGTCACACTTGATAAGGAAATATTAAAATAAAATTGCTTCCATCACCCAACTTACTATCTACTTTAATGGTTCCTCCATGAGCATCTACCATCGCTTTTACATATGATAGTCCCAGTCCGAAACCTTTAACATCGTGCAGGTTGCCTGTGTGAACTCTAAAAAATTTATCAAAAATCTGTTTTTGCGCTTCTTTAGATATTCCTAGCCCGTAATCTTTAATTGAGACTTGAACACCTCCTCGTGTATTAGAGGTTATAACTTCAATTTTAGGATTTTCCGGGGAATACTTGTTGGCATTATCAAGCAAATTATTAATAATATTTGAAATATGGGTAATATCTCCTTGGATTGTGTCAGGTTCTGCTGAATACTCGGCAGTAATGCTGCCATTTCGCTTGTTTACTTGCAATTCTGAGTTTCTTACCGCTTGTCTGACAACATCATTGATATGGATGTCGGTAAGTTTTAATTTGAAATCTTTTTTCTCAAGAATAGCCATCTGCAGTACTTTCTCCACTTGACTGAGCATCCGCTTGTTTTCTTGCTTTATTATATTCAGAAACTTGGTAATCTTCTTTTCATCGGATATAATAGACTTACTGGCTATAGAATCGGACGCAAGGGATATCGTAGCAATGGGTGTTTTAAACTCATGCGTCATATTGTTTATGAAATCATTAGTGATTTCTGAAATCTTTTTCTGCTTGAATATGATGTATATCGTATACATGAAACAGACTAGAATCAATCCAGTGAATACGATTGAGCTTATCATCTGCGGAATAACGGAAGCCCAGATAAACGAGTTCTTAGTAGGGAAGTAGAAGATGAGTGACTCGTTGGGCTTAAAAAGAGAAATCTTGTAATCTGAATTGTACAGGTTTTTCTCAATTGAGTTTTCACTCTGGCTGGCCTGAATCTCACCCAGCGGAACGGTGAAGTATCCATTGAGGATTGTAAATTCTTCTGATTCTTCATCGTAGACACCGTAGTCATAAGCGATATCTATTCCTTGTTCAGAAATTTCTTGTTTAACGAACTTGTCCAGCCTATCCTTCTGCATAGGCGTAAAAAATGGTTGAGCCTGGGTTATAAGAAGATTAGATAGCAATTCTTTTTCCCTCGATTTTTTAAGCCATTCTGGAGTAGACTTAAGGATACCTGAATTGAAGTCTTCTAAATTGTTGTATGTCTTAGAGTCATCCAGTAAGCGATCTTTTACTCTGTTGAGAGAAATTCTTACCCGATCTTCGAAACTGGTCTGATTAAGGTCTACCGCCCATTTTATCCATAACCATTGTATAATGGCAATCCCTATGAGGGCTGTACTCATTACAATTATTATGGCGCTGATGATCTTCTTATTCATATTCTACTACGAAAATCTATAAAAACGCAGGGTTCTCATAATTATTCGTGATAGGAAATAAACTAATTTAGAAATGAACCGTAAGAAAGTTCTATGTTTTCCTCTATTCCCATCTTATTTCTGATAACTTCTCTGATCGGGATACCTTCGATTTTACTTTCTAACCACGATATTATATCTAAGTATAAGAAGGGTCTCCTCTCATAGATATCATG
This sequence comes from uncultured Saprospiraceae bacterium, assembly GCA_964518915.1. Classification (GTDB taxonomy): domain Bacteria; phylum Bacteroidota; class Bacteroidia; order Chitinophagales; family Saprospiraceae; genus JABDLO01. Next base: position 16,653 of record CAZFJO010000015.1, on the reverse strand, counting down.
CTGTAGCAAGACGAGTTTATTCTTGAGTTTAGAAAATTCTGAAATAAGGTCAGATTCTAACATCTTAGGCGTTCTCCGGAGAAACTTAAATATAAGTTTCAGTACTTCTCCCATATCTTCTAGCTTCAGTAGAAACCGATATACCGATTTTACTTGATAACTAACCAGAACAACATTGCCTAAGTCGAAATGAGCAATGAGGTTCAGTATCCTGGCGAATGCCTGTATATCTGGCCGAAGTCCAGGGACATAATCATTAGACACCTTATTAAGATAATGGATTGCATCTTCTAGACTGTTGCTGCCGAAGTATACACAACCGATTTTATAGTAGAAGACCATGATCCTATTGAGATCCCAGTTGTATTGATTCTTATCTACCGTTTCTGTCAGTTTATCTATGTAGATTTTTCCTGCTTCGTAATTGCCGGTTAGGAATATTTCGTTGATGCCATGGATGTGCTTGAATAAAAAGTATAGGGATTTCTTATTATCTGTATTTAACAACTTAGCATCTGATTCTAGAGATAGGAGTTCTCGATAAGGTGTAAGAAACTTATCATAACGATTCGTCATAAAAAGGGCATTAAGCGCATTGTGTAAGCCCTTAAAAAAAAGAGAAGTGTCTGAATACATTCTGAAAGGATCTTCGTGAAATAGGTCTACCCACTTCTGGGCATATCTATAATAAGAAGGAAAGTCTTGTGTCATATTGTAATACCAGACATAGGATTGAAATAAGGAAGCCTTATCGTAGAAGTCTAGTTTTCCTAAATCTACAGATGGTTTATTCGTTTCGAAATAAGAAGATAGGAACTGATAATCTTTTTTATTCTTAGCGTAACCGAACTGTAAGTAGAGGCCATAAAGCATCAGTGAAAAATTAGACAGTCTATTGTTGTTGTGCATGCTTTCAACGACGGATTCTGACATTTCTTTAATCTCAAGCGCTTTAGGATACATGCTTCCTGTGATGTGTTGCGATTCTATGTGCCTTTCGAATGTGAGTACACTCATCAGTAAGGCGTGCTGCCTTCCATGGATGGCTCCTTTTTTTGCTTTTTCTATGAGGCTTAAAGCTTGCTTGTATAGACCTTTACTATAGAGGATTTTAGCGAAATCTAATTGTTCCCTTATCTGTATATCACCTATTTTATCTTTGTATAGATTTCTGAGAACGTATAGGATCTGCTGATACAGATGCGCTTTAATGTTGGATAACTGCGCTTTTTTAAGCTTCGGAATTTTCTTAAGGATGGCGTTTTCATCATATGTTTTCTGCTTTTCTAGGAAATTGAAAAGTTGAACGAACAAGGGATCTTCATTCTGATTGCCTCTCTGAGCATAAATTCTAAAACTCCTTTTTTCTCCTTTAGATAGAGTGGAAATTAAGTTTAACAAATGATCTTTTTTAGCTCTTGGCATCGTAATGAATGTGTCCGTAAATCTCTGTATTACAGCATAATGTATTCCAAATATTAAATTTTCAGTTCGTAGAATCAAATTTTATTGATTCGTTTTTAAAAGTGGCCAAAAATATATTTGCCTTTATACGATTAACAACTCAATCTTAAGCAGATGGAAGGAAAGAAAATTGACATATTCGATACGACACTCAGAGATGGGGAGCAGGTGCCCGGATGTAAATTGCGTCCGGAGGAAAAGATTGTAATTGCTGAGGCACTGGATGAAATGGGTGTGGATATAATAGAAGCAGGGTTTCCTATTTCTAGTCCGGGGGATTTCAAGAGTGTACAAGAGATTTCCTCTCTTGTGAAGCATGCTACGGTATGTGGGTTGTCTAGGGCTGTCCAGAAGGACATAGAAGTTGCAGGTGATGCAGTAAAAGGCGCAAGAAGACCTCGTATACACACAGGGATAGGAACTTCAGATAGTCATGTACAGCATAAATTGAGAACGACAAGAGAAGACGTAATAGAGCGAGCCGTCAATGCTGTCAAGCTGGCTAAGCGATATACAGAAGATGTAGAATTTTATGCCGAGGATGCAGGTAGAACGGATAACGCATACCTAAGTCAGGTTATCGAAGCTGTAATAAAAGCGGGCGCCACGGTTGTCAATATTCCCGATACAACAGGTTATTGTCTTCCGCATGAATATGGAGCTAAGATTAAGTATCTATGCGACCATGTGAGAGGAATAGAAAACGTTACGATTTCAACCCACTGTCACAATGATCTAGGCATGGCTACTGCTAATAGCATAGCAGGAATAGAAAATGGGGCAACCCAGATAGAATGCACAATCAATGGAATAGGGGAGAGAGCGGGTAATACCAGTCTAGAAGAAGTGGTTATGATTATCAAGCAGCGCTTTGAAAACCAGATGTACCACAACATAACTACACCTAGATTAAAATCTATGAGTGAGATGGTATCCGATAAGATGGGCATGATGGTTCAACCTAATAAGGCCATCGTTGGTGCCAATGCATTTGCTCATTCGTCAGGAATCCATCAGGATGGTGTTATTAAAAGAAGAGATACATATGAAATCATGGACCCTGCAGATGTAGGTGTAGATAAATCATCTATCATATTGACAGCAAGGTCCGGAAGAGCAGCTCTAGCATACAGGGCGAAAGAAATAGGTGTTAACCTTACTAAAGAAGAACTCGATATCGTCTATCAAGAATTTCTCTTGCTGGCAGATATTAAGAAAGAAGTAAACGATATGGACTTGCATAGGCTGATGAAGAAGTTGCCTGTAGGAGTTGCTTAGATTGAAATTATGGGAAAGACATTATTCGATAAAGTGTGGGATGCGCATGTAGTTAAGTCTATAGAAGGAGGAAGAGATGTAATATACATCGATAGACATCTGATACATGAAGTAACCAGCCCTCAAGCATTTAATGGCCTGAGGAGAAGAGGGTTAAAAATTGCTCACTTAGATAAGATTACAGCGACGGCGGATCATAATGTTCCGACGATTAACCAGCATCTACCTATAGAAGAGCCTATGAGTATGAAGCAAGTATCTGCGCTGATAAGCAACTGTGCAGAATTCGGAGTAGAGCTGTATGGACTGGGTCATAAAAATCAAGGAATTGTTCATGTCATCGGTCCGGAACTCGGTATAACGAAGCCTGGACTTACCATCGTATGTGGAGATAGTCATACAAGTACGCATGGGGCATTTGGAAATATTGCATTTGGGATAGGAACAAGCCAAGTAGAACAAGTTATGGCAACCCAGTGTCTGATCTTAGATAGACCTAAGACCATGAGAATTACCATAAACGGTATACTTGACCCTGGAGTAGGAGCTAAAGACATCATTCTATATATAATATCAAAATTAACGGCGGCTGGCGGAACTGGCTACTTTATCGAGTACGCAGGTTCTACCATCCAGTCCTTGAGTATGGAAGAAAGAATGACCATCTGCAATATGAGTATAGAGATGGGCGCTAGAGGAGGATTAATTGCTCCTGATGAGACGACCTATAACTATATGAAAGGACGTCAGCATGTTCCGAAAGGAGAAAAATGGACAGAAGCAGTAAAATACTGGGATAGCTTATTAAGTGATGAAGATGCTGTATTCGATCAAGAGTACCATTATGAAGCAGAAGAAATAGGCCCTATGGTCACGTATGGCACTAACCCCGGAATGGGAATAATGATTGATGAATTTATTCCAGAAAAAGGATCGTCTCCATCGTTTGATAAAAGTCTTCAGTACATGGGATTTTCTAAGGGACAATCTCTAGCAGGCCATGAAATACAGAATGTATTTATAGGTAGTTGTACCAACAGTAGGATTGAA
>CAZFJO010000015.1:8120-12761 GCA_964518915.1 uncultured Saprospiraceae bacterium | reverse complement strand
AGGCCATGAAATACAGAATGTATTTATAGGTAGTTGTACCAACAGTAGGATTGAAGACCTCAGAAAAGTTGCTGCTTTCATTCAAGGTAAGCAGAAGGCAGAAAATGTAAAAGTATACATTGTTCCTGGTTCGCAGAAGGTAAGAAAACAAGCTATGGAAGAAGGGTTAGATGTGATTTTCGCAGAAGCTGGATTTCAATTAAGAGAACCCGGGTGTAGTGCGTGCTTAGGGATGAATGAGGATAAGATTCCAGCGGGTGAGTATTGTATATCAACTTCTAATCGGAACTTCGAGGGAAGACAAGGACCTGGAGCAAGAACCATTCTGGCCAGTCCACTGATGGCTGCTGCTGCTGCTATAGAAGGAAAAATTGTAGATGTAAGAAGTACGATGAATTAATATGGAAAAACTAACAACCATAAACTCGTCCGCAGTTCCTCTTCCTATAGAAGATGTGGACACCGATCAGATAATTCCTGCGAGATTCTTGAAGGCAATTACCCGAGAAGGGTTCGGAGAAAACCTGTTTAGAGATTGGAGGTATGACAACCTAGGTAACGAGATTCAAGATTTCGTATTGAATAATTCTACCTATGGCGGGAAAATCCTGGTAGCTGGAAAAAATTTCGGGTGTGGCTCTAGCAGGGAACATGCTGCATGGGCACTATATGACCATGGGTTCAGAATAGTAATATCAAGTTTTTTCGCAGATATATTTAGAGGAAATGCAATGAATAATGGCTTGCTTCCTCTGCAAGTATCTCAAGAAGAACTCGATCAGATATTAAAAGCCATAGAGGAGGATCCAGCTATACACATCAATGTGAATCTAGAAGCGCAGACCTGGAATGTAGAAGGGAGAAACATAGATGGAACCTTCCAGATAGATGGTTATAAAAAAATGTGTTTACTCAATGGATACGATGACATCGATTATCTATTGAGTCTGAAAGATGAAATAAAAATATTCGAAAAGAATCAAGTTGTTTATTGATAGAGAAATGAAGACGTTGAAAAACATAACAGTACTGCCAGGAGATGGTATAGGTCCAGAAGTAACTGATCAAGCAGTCAAGGTACTAGAAGCCATTGCGGAACGGTTCGGACATGAGTTTAAATTTACATGTGGCTTAATCGGTGCAGCAGCTATAGATAAAACAGGAGATCCATTTCCTGAAGATACGCTAGAATTGTGTCGGTCGAGTGATGCCATTCTACTCGGAGCGATCGGTGACCCTAAATTCGATAAAGACCCTAATGCGACTGTGCGTCCGGAACAAGGCTTACTCAGAATGAGAAAATCCCTCGGCCTTTATGCCAATGTGCGACCGATAAAAATATACGATAAACTGGCAGGGCTATCCGTGATCAAACCAGAAATCCTTGAGAATGTAGATTTCGTCATATATAGAGAATTAACTGGAGGAATTTACTTTGGGAAGAAACAGAAGGAAGCTGATTTTTCTTCTGATGAATGCTTGTATTTCAGATCTGAAGTAGAAAGGATAACTAAACTTGCATTTGCGGAAGCGGCAAGAAGAAATAAGAAATTATGCTTAGTCGATAAAGCCAATGTCCTAGAGAGTTCTCGACTATGGAGAGACGTAGTCATGGATTATGCGAAGCTGTATCACGACGTGGAAGTGGAATACCTATATATCGATAATGCTGCCATGCAGATGATATTGAATCCATCTCGTTTCGATGTATTGCTATGCTCTAATATGTTTGGAGATATACTTTCCGATGAGGCTAGTGTACTTGTAGGTTCGCTCGGATTACTGGCTTCATCGTCTAGAGGGGATGAATATTCTCTATATGAACCTGTCCATGGATCGTATCCTGAGGCTGCAGGAAAGGACATTGCTAACCCACTGGCCACCATAATGTCTGCAGAGATGATGCTGCGTGATGCAGATATGAAAGAAGAGGCAGATTCTATTAATAGGGCTATAGAGTTCTGTATGGAGAAGAGCATAATGACTGAAGATTTAAATCCTGATATACACTATTCTTGTTCGCAGATGGGTGATATAATTCAAGCATTGATTCTGGATGGACCTCAGTCACTTAAGATAAGATCAATCCGTGAGGCTAATTCTACCATTCTTTAAACTAAGAAAGAAATAGGTAAAATAAAATGGACTCTAGACATGAAATCGAGAAAAAAACTACATATTTGGGCAGAGAAAAATGAATCAGAATATTATCAATATCGTCGTCATTATTATTAGCGTGATTAAATACCACAGCTAGAAGGACGATATATCAATATATAAAATAATAAGAAAGGCCGTCCTCCATGAGGATGGCCTTTCTTGCTTTAAGAACATTATGACTAAGAATAAATATAGTAAGCACGTAACTCAAGATAAGACGCAGCCAGCGGCGCAAGCTATGCTTCATGCCATAGGATTGACTAAGGAAGACCTCCTTAAACCTCAAGTAGGTGTGGTAAGTACAGGATGGGAAGGAAACCCATGCAATATGCACCTCAATGGTCTTGCTGCAGATATCCGAGACTCCGTTAATATGAGAGAACTTGTAGGTCTGGTATTCCATACGATAGGAGTAAGCGATGGTATTTCGATGGGGACAGCAGGAATGCGATATTCGCTTCCATCTAGAGACATCATAGCAGATTCGATAGAAACTGTTATGTCTGCACAGTGGTATGATGGAGTGGTAGCCGTTGTCGGGTGTGACAAGAATATGCCTGGAGCAATGATGGCTCTAGGAAGGCTTAACCGACCGGGTATTATCGTATACGGTGGAACCATTGCTCCTGGGTGTCATGCAGGAAAAAAACTAGATATAGTTTCGGCCTTCGAAGCACTCGGTCAGAAAATAAGTGGAGAAATCTCGCAAGAAGATTATGAACAAGTAGTCCTTAATGCTTGTCCCGGGCCAGGCGGTTGTGGTGGTATGTATACGGCTAATACAATGGCTTCTGCCATAGAAGCGATGGGTATGAGTGTTCCTTACAATTCGAGTAATCCTGCTGTAAGCCAACAGAAGAATCAAGAATGCAATAAAATAGGTGTATATATAGACCACCTTCTAGATATAGATCTCAAGCCGAGAGATATTGTGACTAAGCGTAGTATGGAGAATGCCTTGCGACTCATTACCGTTCTCGGTGGCTCGACCAATGCGGTTCTGCATATGCTGGCGATAGCTTATTCTTATGATATAGACTTGTCTCTTGCAGATGTACAGCGAATCAGTGATGAGACTCCGTTTCTTGCCGATCTTAAGCCCAGTGGAAAACACGTAATGCAGGACTTACATGATGTAGGCGGAGTTCCGGCTGTTATGAAGATGATGCTTGAGAATGATTTATTAGATGGGACTTGTATGACCATAACCGGCAAGACAGTTGCCGAAAATCTAGAGGAACTTTCTGGGCTTTCTGAAGGACAGAAAGTTATCTATCCTTTAAGCCAACCGGTCAAGAAATCTGGGCACTTGCAGATGCTGTTCGGGAATTTAGCTACAGAGGGTTCTGTGGCTAAAATCACCGGTAAGGAGGGACTCACATTTTCTGGAACAGCTAAAGTTTATGACTCAGAGAAAGAAGCTAATCTAGCCATACAGAATAATAAAATAGAAAAAGGAGATGTCGTCGTTATCCGATATTGTGGTCCTAAAGGAGGACCTGGAATGCCGGAGATGCTTAAGCCGACAAGCCTGATAATGGGTGCTGGATTAGGAAACGATGTAGCCCTTATTACGGATGGTAGATTTTCTGGAGGCACACATGGATTCGTGGTAGGTCACATCACTCCAGAAGCATACGCAGGAGGTGTGATTGCTCTTGTAGAAGATGGAGATATGATTGTAATCGATGCAGAGAATAATACGATAGAGGTAAAGCTTACACAAGAAGAAATAGATGCTAGAAGAAAGCAATGGAAATCACCAGATGATCTTCCTCCGGGCTTTCTCAGAAAATATAGAAATAATGTCAAGTCAGCCAGTGAAGGTTGTACTACTTGCTAAAATAAAGGTTGAATATATATGGCAACGAAAACATTGATAAAAGAAAAAGAAGCGGTTTCTAGGAAAACCATAACTGGAGCACAAGCGGTTCTGGAATGCCTGGTTGCAGAAGGGGTGGATTATATATTTGGTTATCCAGGAGGGGCAATCATGCCGATCTACGATGCCTTGTATGATTATAAAGATCAACTCAGTCATATTCTGACCAGGCATGAGCAAGGTGCGATACATGCGGCGCAGGGTTATGCTCGCGTCAAGCGCAAATGCGGTGTATGCTTTGCGACATCAGGTCCAGGTGCAACTAACCTCTTTACAGGATTAGGCGACGCCCTTATGGATTCAACTCCACTGGTATGTATTACTGGTCAGGTCTTCAGTCACCTGCTGGGGTCGGATGCATTCCAAGAATTAGATATAATTGGTTGCTCAACTCCTCTTACCAAGTGGAATTATCAAGTAACCAAACCAGAAGAAATTCCTTATGCTATTGCAAAAGCATTCTACATAGCCAACACTGGAAAACCAGGACCTGTTCTTATAGACATAACCAAGGATGCGCAGATGGCAAGTTTAGATTTCAGTTATAAAAGAAAGCCTGAAATCAGAAGTTATCGGCCTAAACCAGTACTTGATACCTC
>CAZFJO010000015.1:3059-8020 GCA_964518915.1 uncultured Saprospiraceae bacterium | reverse complement strand
ATAGGAATGCGATTCGATGATCGAGTTACGGGTAAGCTAGAAGCCTATGCTAAGCAGGCTAAAATCATCCACATTGAAATCGATGCTTCTGAAATCGATAAAAACGTAAAAACTGAAGTAGCCATACATGCCGATGCTATGGATGCTATAAATGCCCTTACTCCGTTGCTTGATAAAAAATCGTATCCGGAATGGTATGCTCGATTCGATGACTATGAAAGACAAGAAAAAGAAAGGGTTATCGATAAAGATTTAACGCAGCTAGAAGGAAAAATGATGAATATGGGGAGGGCGATAAAGGCACTTTCTCATGCGACTCAAGGGCAGGCCATTGTGGTTACAGATGTAGGACAGCATCAGATGGTAGCAGCTAGATATTATGATTACTTAGGTCATGATCAGTGGGTGTCTTCCGGTGGAGCAGGAACCATGGGTTTCGGTCTACCTGCAGCTATAGGGTGTAAGTTAGCATCACCAGAGCGAGAAGTAGTCGCCATCATAGGTGATGGTGGATTTCAGATGACCTTACAAGAACTGGGTGTACTTACTCAGTGGAATGTAGCTGTTAAGGTAGTTATCCTAGATAATGAGTTTCTAGGAATGGTAAGACAATGGCAAGAATTGTTTTTCGACCGCAGATACAGTTCTGTAGAATTACAAAATCCAGATTTCGTCAAGATAGCAGAAGGATTCGGGGTGACAGGGAAGAAGATCATAGATCCGAACGATCTAGAATCAAGCATACAAGAGATGCTAGATTATGATGGTCCATACCTGTTGCATATAATGGTAGAAAAAGAAGAGAATGTATTGCCTATGATACCAAGTGGGAAAGCGGTAGATGAAATTGTGTACTGATGAAACAAGAAAAAATGGAAAACGATATAAAGGAATATACGCTTACTGTTTTCTGTGAGAATAGGACTGGCCTTATGGCAAGAATAGTTTCTATAATTACGAGAAGACATATCAATATAGAAGGTTTCTCCGCTTCTCAATCATCGATGGATGGAATATTCAAGTTTACGATAGTAGTAGAGTTGACGGAAGAACGGGTCCGAAAGTTAATCGGACAGATAGATAAGCAAGTAGATGTGTTGAAAGCATTCTACTATAAAAATGAAGAAATCATCTATCAGGAGATTGCCTTGTATAAGGTTCCCACGGAAGCTTTCTACGGGACCGATGATTTAGAAACACTGGTCAGGAAGCACAATGCGCGCATCCTTCAGATCGAGAAAGAATACATAGTTATTGAAAAAACAGGTCATACCAGTGAAACAGAATTGCTTCTGGATGAATTGAAGAACAGGGGCATTTTTGAATTTGTAAGATCTGGAAGGGTGGCGATCGTTAAGCCTATGGAGCGGCTCAATAATTATTTAAAATCAATTGAAGAAGTAAAATCATAATCAAGAAATAAATTAAAATTTAGAAAAATGGCACAACTTAATTTTGGCGGAGTAGAAGAAACCGTCGTAACCAGAGAAGAGTTTTCTTACGATAAAGCAAGAGAAGTCTTGAAGGATGAAGTTATTGCAATCATCGGTTACGGGGTACAAGGACCAGGACAAGCACTGAACCTCAGAGACAATGGATTTAAGGTAATTATCGGACAGAGACAGAATTCTAAATCATGGGATAAAGCTGTTGCCGATGGATTTATTCCTGGAGAAACTTTATTCCCGATTGAAGAAGCCGCAGAGAAAGGAACAGTTATACAGTATCTGTTATCTGATGCAGCCCAGATCGAAGTATGGCCTCGATTGAAACCATACTTAACTGCAGGAAAGGCGTTGTACTTTTCTCATGGATTCGGGATTACGTATAAGGAAAGAACGGGTATCATTCCTCCTGATGACGTAGATGTAATTCTTGTAGCTCCTAAGGGATCAGGGACATCTCTGCGACGACTATTCGTGGCGGGCAAGGGATTGAATTCTTCATTTGCTATTTTTCAAGATGCAACAGGCAGAGCTAGAGAACGGGTTATCGCTCTAGGGATAGGAATCGGCTCGGGGTACTTGTTCGAAACCAATTTTAAGAGTGAAGTATACTCTGATTTAACTGGTGAGAGGGGTACATTAATGGGTGCTATCCAGGGACTCTTCGCAGCTCAATATGATTTATTGAGAAGCAGGGGACATTCTCCATCTGAGGCATTCAATGAAACGGTTGAAGAAGCAACAGAATCTCTATATCCATTGATTGCAGAGAATGGCATGGACTGGATGTATGCTAATTGTAGTACAACTGCACAGAGAGGCGCACTTGACTGGTGGAAGAAATTCAGAGACGCTGTAAAACCAGTTTTCGAGGAATTGTACGACTCTGTAGCAGCTGGTGAAGAAGCACAGAGATCCATAGATTCTAATAGCCAAGCTGATTATAGAGTAAAGCTAGAAGCTGAATTAAAAGAATTAAGCGATTCAGAAATGTGGCAAGCTGGTAAAACAGTGAGAAGCCTCCGACCAGGTAAGTAAACCAAGTTATTATGAAGGATGTAGCTTCATCTTCAACACTGATTCCGATTCAGAAAATTCTTGCAGCTCAGCAGAGGTTGAAATCAATCGTAGTGCATACGCCACTGATGAAAAATTACAATCTTTCTGAGCGCTATGATTGTGAAATCTCTCTAAAAAGAGAGGATATGCAGGTGGTGCGATCGTTCAAGATAAGAGGGGCATACAATAAAATTGCTTCTCTAGATCAATCCGATCTCAAGAAAGGTGTCATCTGTGCCAGTGCTGGGAATCATGCTCAGGGTGTGGCATTTGCTTGTAATAATCTTAAGGTAAGCGGGGTCATATATATGCCGACTACTACACCTAATCAGAAGGTAAGTAAGGTTAAGCACTTCGGGAATGGTCATGTAGAAGTTGTCTTGCATGGCGACACATATGATGACGCACAGCAGGAAGCACTGAAAGTAGCTGCAGAATCGGATCGGACATTCGTACATCCGTTTAACGACGAGGAAGTTATCGCAGGTCAAGGAACCGTAGCTGTAGAAATTATGGAAGACAATGATCAACCTATTGATTACATGATTGTAGCAGTAGGCGGAGGAGGGCTTATCTCTGGTATCGGTTCTTACATGAAATCTGTCAGCCCTTCAACGAAGATTATTGCTGTCGAAGCAATGGGAGCTCCAGCTATGGAGCGATCATTGAAAGCAGGAGAGTTGGTGACCCTAGAAGAGATTGACTCATTTGCAGATGGAATAGCAGTCAAGTCGGTGGGGGAGCGTACGTATGGAATAGCCAAGCATGTGATCGATAAGATTGTAACTGTCCCAGAAGGAAAAATCTGTTCGACCATATTGCAATTGTACAACGATGAAGCAATAGTCGTAGAACCTGCAGGAGCTATCGGTGTTGCTGCCCTCGATGAGATAAAAGAAGAAATCAAGGGCAAGCATGTAGTGGTGGTATTATGTGGAGGCAACAATGATATCAACCGGACTCAAGAGATAAGAGAGCGTTCTCTATTGTGGGAAGGAAAGAAGCATTATTTTATTATTCGATTTCCACAACGAGCTGGGGCATTGCGTGATTTCCTTAATGTACTGGGACCTGATGACGACATTGCACATTTCGAGTATACTAAAAAGCGGAGCCGTGATACGGGGCCTGCCTTAGTAGGTATAGAGCTTAAGAATAGAGATGATTATGATGGATTAATCCAGCGCATGGAATCCGCTAAGATTGATTACCGTGCCTTGAATGACGATCCGATGTTATTCGAAATGTTGTTGTGATCTATTTAATAAAAGAAGCTTACTAAAGACATTGTGCTTGAGTAAGCTTCTTTACATTTTCTCTATTTAGCGTTGTCATTAAAACTCAGGATCGCCTTCTCCTGCACCCTCATTAAAGAGCTTAAATCTAAATCCAGTATATATGGTCGTTCCGAATACAGGGCCGTATATCAACGATGCATCGAAGCCTTCAGAAAAAGGATTTTCAGCATTTAATATAGGATTAGGTTGCTGGAAGTTGAAAATGTTTTCACCTCCTAAATACCATTCTACTCTGTTGTTCCAGATTTTAGAAATCTGTGTATTGCCTAGAAAATATGGATCTGATCGAATATCTTCTGTTTCTGAAAGAAATGGAGTTTCCGGAATACGCTGGCTTCCGATTCGGTTGATTGTAAGATCTAACTTCCACCCATTTTCTGTTTCGTAAGACACATTGGCAAAAGCCCGATGAGGTGCGATCAGTGGTAGTTGATCTCTCCCAGTCTGGAAATCTGTCTGTACGTCATTATACCTATATGCAAGCCGGATGTCAAGCCTATCGGTAAGCGAAAATTCTAGGAGTCCTTGCAGACTGGTAGAGTACGATTTTCCCTCTAGGTTATAGAAGAATACTTGGCGGTAATCTTGATCATAGTCGACCACAACTTGATCTGTGAAATCTGTATAATAAGCATCTAAGCCTATGCTGAACCGCTTGTCCGAGATGGAAAGATCTTTCTGTAGGCTTAAGCCATAATTCCAGGCAACTTCTGGATTCAAGCCATATGGGTTGTCTTCATTAGAGGGGATAATATTGATGTTTCTGCTTGAAGCAAATAGTCCTAAGTTTTCTCCAAAAATACTTGCAGTCTTCTGCCCACGACCCAGGACGGCTCTCCATACAGTATTTTCAGAAGGGGCATACCTTAAGTGAACTCTAGGTGTTACGAATCCCCCATATAAGTTGTGGTGGTCGTATCTCAATCCCCCTACAGCTGTAAATTTTTCTCCATTGAGGTAAGTCCACTCTGTGTATATGCCGGGTACGATTTCATTCCGTGCATAATCATCGGTCGCTACCGTTTCTTCTACCTTATCCCCTAAAAAAGAAATCCCAGCTTTCAAGTATGAATCTGATTCCCCTAAGTAGTGTTGTAAGATGGAGTTGAAATAAAAAGTCTCTTGAGAAGCGTCATAATCTCTCTCTCCGAATACAGCA
>CAZFJO010000015.1:0-2959 GCA_964518915.1 uncultured Saprospiraceae bacterium | reverse complement strand
GTTGAAATAAAAAGTCTCTTGAGAAGCGTCATAATCTCTCTCTCCGAATACAGCACCTTGATTGAGGCTAGAAGCAAGAAACTGAAGACCAAGACTAGATCGATTTTCATTAAATAGAAAACCTGTTTTGGCCCAAGCTTCGATTTTCTCTGTCACGAACCTACTGTTCCATGCCCAGGGTTGATGTCCTATATGGAATGCATTGGTTCCTGACAGGCTTTCATTGTAAGCATACTTGACCCCAAGTTGTCCTTCCCATTCTTGTGTGAAGTCAAACTTCCATCTGTTCATAAGAACATATTGTTCTGTAAGAGGCATGTCTAGGAAGCCATCATCATTGGTATCATGTCGCTCTTGTCTACCACTGGCATGTGTCGCAATAGCTGTTGCGACTTTATCAGATATCTCCTTATTCATCAGTAGATTGCCTTCCACTCTTCCGCCATTGTTGGCGTAGCCGTTAAGGTAGAAACTTTCTTCCGAGTAAGGCTGGTACAGAGATACATCGATCTGTCCGGTTACGCTTTCATAACCATTGACAACCGATCCTGAACCTTGACTTAATTGTATGCCTTGAATCCATGGTCCTGGTGTGTTTTCCATTCCATGAATAGAAGATAGACCTCTTACATCGGGCATGTTTTCTCGAGATATCTGAACATAAGGACCTGCTAGACCCAGCATCTGAATGGTTCTGGCCCCTGTTACTGCATCTGTAAATGAAATATCTACAGCCGGGGTGGTCTCGAAGCTCTCTGCTAGGTTACAGCAAGCTGCTTTAGTGAGTTCTTTTTTAGTTATGTTTAATTTCTTTATCGGAGATACATAAGAAACCTCGGAAGTTTTCTTTCTATGTTTAATTTCTACTGTTTCTAGTAAGGAGCCAGGATCTAGTTCGATGATTATATTACCGCTTCTAGAAATGTTGATGGTGTCATTTCTGAATCCTACGTAACTTACAATGAGTTCAGTTTCTTCGTTTTTTCTATCAATGGTAAAGTTTCCTTCCTTGTCTGTTGTGGAAGAAGTTGTTCCTTCTTTCCAGTAGACATTAGCCCCGATGAGGGGGACTTTTCTGTCGGTGCCCATTTCGTATAAGTAGCCTGCAACTCGTTCGTTGTCTACTATTACTATTTCTAAGTCTTCTGGAGGAACAGTAGCTTCGTCTTCACGGTAGTAACAACACAGTGGAAGATCATTATATACGTCATTATCGGCTTTAACTGATTTAGTATCATGCCCTTCTGCCGCCAGTGCTCTGTGCATGGCCATAATGTTGAAAGATTCTTCTACATCCACCTCTAAGGACTGAAGTTTTAGGTCGTAAGTAGCACTTTTTACACCTTCCATTTTAAGCGCGGTTTCTTCAATTCTGTCCTTGCACATACCGCATTCTCCACCGACATAGAACTTATAGGTTACGATGTCTTCTGTTTTTAGAATGACTATGTTGTCTAGGGTTTCTTCTTTTCCGGTAGGTCTATAATAACAACACAATGGAAGATCATTATATACCTCATCATCTGCTTTAATCGAATTCGTGTCATGTCCTGCTGCCGCAAGGGCTCTGTGCATGGCCATAATGTTGAAGGATTCTTCTACATCCACCTCTAAAGACTGAAGTTTTAGGTCGTAAGTAGCACTTTTTACACCTTCCATTTTAAGCGCGGTTTCCTCAATTCTGTCCTTGCACATATCACATTCTCCACCGACATAGAACTTGTAGGTTACGATGTCTATCGCATCGGGCACTTCGCTGTTCTGTTGCCCATATATTGTACCCTGGCACAATATGTAGGTTATTATAAATATGTATTTAGTAAATTTCACTTTATAGATTTAGCTATTATTAATCGGTGCATGATGATGGTCACGCACATAAGTAGGCATACGACTGCCTAAGTCACAATAGATCTATCGTTGTGGTGGTTGAAATAAGTCATGCTGGCAAGTTTTACCAGTAGGTTGCGCATAATGAAAGTTGCTATCAGTGAAATGGCCTTCCTCATTATGAATAGGAGATTGCAGAGATGAAGTAAGTCCCGTTGTTGTTGAGATAGCTATGCAGCCACATTCATCGCCGCAGCATTGATTATCATCTTCAGTAGAGCGATCAGTTGAAGAACAACATGATCCTGCTTCCTCATCCATCTGACATGAAACGGAATTAAAAACGGCAGAAACGATTCCTATAGACATAACTGGTGCTGCTTGCAGCAACATTAATATGGCTAGTATGAATGAAATCTTTTTCACAGTTCTTCAAAGATAAGTTATATAAAGGCACTAATGCAAATGTTGTGCCCCTTCAACAAGGATATTAACACAGAATTGACAATAAAGATTTCATAAAAAAAGACTACCTCGGTTTATTGAGGTAGTCTACAGTAATTAATAATTAAATCAGATGTATCTTATATCGCTAATGCTAATGTATATCCTAGGGCTATGATCCCAGTTATAATGCTTATGATAGCAAAAGTTGTTTCAGCCTTATTAGTACTGCTTTTTATTCCCTTACTACTTCTGTAGAATAAGCATTTTCTAGAAGCTACTATTCTTTCTTTGATAGCGCTTGAAACGTTGTTATATCTGTATTCGTAGATGATTGGTGTTGATTCTAAATTTCTCATGTTTCTTATATTGGATTAAGTAAATGTTGTTTGTTAAATACATCCTCAATCTACGTGGATTACCTACCTGAAAGACACTTATGTCGACGAAAGTGTCATTTTTTTCGGCGAAATAAATTTTACATAATTACAATTATACAATAGATAATACTATAAATATCTTATTTAATAAAATAATATATTGCTTTATTGATACAATACAGAATATTAAAATTTATCTAGGAAATTGCTTGTTTGTCTATCAATATGACCTGTTTATCAGAGAAAGGCATTCATTTATCGGCAGAATGGACGAAAAACAGCAGTCTAGGAATAGAATATTATAT
>CAZFJO010000014.1:0-26825 GCA_964518915.1 uncultured Saprospiraceae bacterium | reverse complement strand
AATTGGTATGATTGTCATCAACACGATAAAAAAGAGAACATAACTTGGAATTTCCTATTTTAATATCATCCTTACTATTTGGAATCTGGGTCATCCTTTCTGAATGGAAACGAGTAGGCAACCTGCTCTTATTGAGTTTCGGGGCGAGTCTTTTGTTTTTAATTTCATATAGATTTCTTTCCACATTCAGTATGACTGCCACTTTTTATGCAATCATGCTTGACCTCTTTCAGATTGGCATAATCGGACTTCTCCTTCGAATCGGAAAAGGTAATCCATTTGCGCAAGCGGGAATACTAGCACTCACTATATATCTGTTACAGACGACCTTCTACCCTCCTTCAGAACCTGAATTCCCCATAGCGGAACAAGGCGAGTTGATTGTACACATCGATGCTACAGCAGATCAAGCTAAACTCAAGAAGGTAGTTGACTTTTATAAACTTAACTCCACGGAGGCATTTTCTCCTATGGACGCAGCATTCACTGAACTCGATGATTACCTCCTTTTAGATATTCCTAGTCGACACACAGATAAAATAGAAGGCATTATATCTGATATTAAATCTTGTGCTTCTGTTCTTGATGTTGAGTACAATGAAACGGTCACACTAGAATTTCGACATTCCGTACCCGTCCAAGGCAGAAAATTAAAAGAAGTAGATGACGCTCTCACATCGCAACAATGGTCACTGCAAGCGTTAAACATGGAAGCTTACTATGCTTACTTTAAACAGCACAACTTAAAACCTAAACGCAGCGCTAAACTCTTTATCCTCGACACAGGAGTAAAGTCAGACCATGAAGACCTTAAAGGGGTCTATGTTACAGGCAAGAAGTCCAATGACAAGGACAGCAGAGGACACGGCACACATTGCGCTGGAATAGCCGCTGGCCACACCGACAATGGAAGAGGCATAGCTTCTATGTCTCCTGCTCAAGGATGGGTAGATGTATATTCAATCAAGGTGATCAATGATTTTGGATTCGGGACGCAAGCACAGATTATAAGAGGCATAATAGAAGCTGTAGACAGCGGTGCAGATGTAATTTCTATGTCACTAGGTGGTCGCAGCAATGATGATAAAGAATCTGCCTACCAGAAAGCCATAGATTATGCGACAGACCACAATGCAATTGTGGTTGCAGCTGCAGGAAATTCTGCTATGGATGCAACCTTGTTTTCGCCAGCTGGCTTGAATAATGTGATTGCCGTTGCTGCCATAGACAACACCTTAGGGAAAGCTTCTTTCTCTAATTATGTACAAGACATAGAGCTAGCAATATCAGCGCCTGGAACGGAAATTATGTCTACTTATAAAGATGGAAAATACAAGGCTCTATCGGGCACCTCTATGGCTGCACCCCATGTCAGCGGGTTGATAGCCGTATTGCGATCTATCGAACCCAGCCTTACAGTACAAGATGCTTATACCATCATACACAACACAGGTACTGTTTCTAAATCAGGGAATATTTCAGGAAAAATAATTAATCCTTTGATGGCCGTAAAATCCATCGTTGAGCAAGAAAGTTAGAATTATCTCACTTTGATCCGCTGGCCTATTTTAAGTATCGATCTTTTGCTGATGCGATTCATTTTGCATAGTTCCGATACGTACAATCCATACCTTCTCCCTATTCCACTCAATGTATCTCCACTTCTTACAATATGGAATCTTGGTTCAGAAGCGATAAAAGCAAGTGCTTCATCCTTGGATGTCAGTGAAGTTATGGTACTCTTACGATAAGAAGAATGATACCGAGGTTTCACCCATGATTCTGTCACCCATAAGGTATCATTGCGCAGTCGGTTAGACTTAAAGTCAAATATATACTCTGGGTGGATGCAGATTCCTTTATACTTCACTTCCAGATGGAGATGAGAACCTCTCGCATTTCCTGTACGGCCTCCTAAGCCCAACAAGGTTCCAGCCTCTACCCAATCATTGACCTTGACTTCGTAGAATGACAAGTGCGCATACAATGTTTCAATGTTGTTGGCATGGCGGACGATGACCGTTCTGCCATGCCCAGAACTATAACCTACGAATCTTACCTTACCTGGTAACATAGAAAGCACACTGTCACCGGTAACCAGATCGATATCGATGCCCTTGTGCGGACCTCTTCTCCTTCTACCGAATCGAGAAGTTACCACCTTCTTACCCAGAATAGGAGATACGAAAGTATCTTGATCAAATTGTACCTCGAAAGGATAATCAATCTTTAAGCCTTTGAATGGATTTACCTTAAGTGTATCCCAATGGGACTCATCAAGGGGTGCGTTATATACAATAGAATCCAATCCAAATAAAGCAGCATATGCTTCTGCTGTAATTACTGTATCCGTTTCTGAGTTTAGGTATGCCAGTTTTCCATCTAATGAAATCTGCTCATATTGCTGTGACAGATCTAGAGAATCTGACTGCGCCTGTAGTAGGGACGCTTGTGCAATTAGAAAAATAGAAAAACCATTCACTATCTTCTTGAAGAACTGCGCGCTCATGTGTTTCCTTATTAATTTAGCCGCATCAAAGATACCATCTTAATCAAAAAATCATAATTGATGTCGCTTAAACTACTTTATTGAGTCAGAAACTTAATCTAAATACGTTCCAATCTCTGCTTTAAAATAGCTACTCTTTCAAGTCCATCGGCGAGTTTTTTCCGTTCCTTATCGACCACTGCAGCTGGGGCATTGTTGACGAATCGTTCATTACTTAGTTTCTTCTGGATCCCTGCAACAAAACCTTCCTGATACTTGATTTCCTGTTCAATTTCTGCTTTCTCTTCTTCTGTATCTTTCTGATTTTCAATCATTACGGATAGGTTGTCTCTACCACTTATGAATGGTACTCCGCCACTTACTTTATCTTCAATGGTGAATTCCGATAGAACGCCCATCTTTATTATCAGCGCCTTCATACCTGGGTAATCTACCATCTGATTGACTTCTCCGCCTTTCTCTGCAGCAAGTGGTACCGGCTCTGACTTCTTAATGTTCTGCTTATTACGCACATCTCTAACCTTAGAAACGATGTCTTGTGCCATCTTGATCTTTCCTATTAATTCTGCGTCATAAGCGTCAATAACAGGAGTTCTACTGAGGATACAATCTTCATCTTGGTTACCGAGCAGGTGCCACATCTCTTCCGTTATGAATGGCATTATCGGATGTAATATGGTACATATGGAGGTAAAAACA
Organism: uncultured Saprospiraceae bacterium; assembly: GCA_964518915.1. GTDB lineage: Bacteria > Bacteroidota > Bacteroidia > Chitinophagales > Saprospiraceae > JABDLO01. Next base: position 23,617 of record CAZFJO010000014.1, on the reverse strand, counting down.
GCCTTAGCCGATTCTTTAACTTCAGCCGATACAGGTTTTCCATACGGAGGCTTGATCATCTCTAAATACCAGGAGCAGAAGTCGGTCCATATAAACGTATAAAGCGATGTTACAATATCCGATAATCGGTATTCCTTGTAATTCTTTTCGTTTTCTAAGATCACCTGGTTTAACCTATTCGTTATCCAAGCATTGGCTGTTTTATCTGCTTCAGATGCTCCTGCATCTGTCGTCTCCCACCCATCAATTAATTTTAATGCATTCCACATCTTGTTGCAGAAGTTTCTCCCCTGGCCACATAACTTTTCGTCAAACAATAGGTCTCCTCCGACTGGGCTACTCATAAGCATACCGAATCGGACTCCATCGGCCCCGAAGTTTTCTAGCAACTGAAGGGCATCTGGAGAATTACCTAGAGATTTACTCATTTTTCTCCGCTGACCATCTCTTACCATTCCATGGAAGTAAACATCTTTAAATGGACGCTCTCCCTTCCACTCATACCCAGCCATTATCATTCTTGCTACCCACTGAAATATAATATCCCATCCTGTTACAAGAACCGATGTCGGGTAATAGTAATCTATTTCTTCTTGAGAACTAAATCCTTCGAATACAGACATCGGCCACAACCAAGATGAGAACCATGTATCGAGTACATCTTCATCTTGTTGCAATTGGTCGATGGTAAGGCCTGGTATTCCTAACTTTTCTCTGGCTTGCTCTAAAGCCGCCTCTGGAGTTTCAGCAACGAATACTTCTTCTCCATAATACCAAGCAGGGATTCTCTGCCCCCACCATAATTGTCGACTTATACACCAATCTCTGATGTTTTCCATCCAGTGCCTATAGAGGTTTTTCTGTGCTTTGGGAAAAAAAGAAACTTCATCTTTTTCTACTGCTTCTAGAGCAGGAGCCGCTAGGGATTTCATATCTACGTACCACTGCAAGGACAACCGAGGCTCTACAACTGAATCGGTTCGTTCAGAGCGGCCTACATTGTGGGTCAAACTCTCAATCTTTTCTACCTGATCGGTTTCCTTCAACTTAATCACAACGGCCTTCCTCGCTTCATGTCGATCTACGCCTACTTGATATTGTGCCGCTTCACTCAAGGTTCCATCTGGGTTGAGCACATCTATAACTTCTAGGTCATGGCGCTTTCCTATTTCATAATCATTGACATCATGAGCAGGGGTAACTTTCAATGCTCCTGTACCGAAATCTAGTTCCACATAATCATCCATTATAATAGGTACAGATCGATTGACTATAGGTACGATCGCTCTTTTGCCTTTAAGGTGACTGTGTCTAGGATCATTAGGGTTAACTGCTATGGCTGAATCACCCATTATGGTCTCAGGACGTGTAGTCGCAATTGTAACATACTCCCCTTCTGAACCTTCTATTTCGTATTTTATATAATACAATTGTGTGGTCTCTTCCTTATGGAGTACTTCTTCGTTAGACAATACGGTCTGTGCAGTGGGGTCCCAGTTAACCATCCGGAGTCCACGGTACAATTTTCCTTTTTTATAAAGATCTACGAAAACCTTATTCACAGATTTCGTGCGTTCCTCATCCATTGTAAACGCCGTTCTATCCCAGTCACAAGATGCTCCTAACTTCTTAAGTTGGTCGAGTATTATTCCACCATACTTTTCCTTCCATTGCCATGCATGCTCTAGGTATTCATCTCTGGTAAGGTCACTCTTCTTAATGCCTTGTTCTCTCAACATTTTAACCACTTTAGCTTCAGTAGCTATTGATGCATGGTCTGTTCCAGGAACCCAGCAAGCGTTTTTACCATCCTGCCTTGCTTTCCTTATAAGGACATCTTGGATTGTATTATCGAGCATATGTCCCATATGCAATACGCCTGTAACATTAGGAGGTGGAATAACTATACAATATGGTTCTCTTTCATCCGGAGTAGACTTGAAGTATCCTTTCTCCATCCAGTAGCTATACCATTTTTCCTCTATCTCTTTCGCTTCGAATCTATTACTAATTTCCATCCGGCTTATATTTTAGTGGAATGAGTGTGTTTTCACCTTCTTTTTTCTGGATAACAATTACTAAGTTATCGTAATCTTTCTCATCAAATCGTGCTTTAAAAAAATCGTCTCCGTACAGATAATTGGACATAACTGGAGTGGTGTTAGAATGCCCAGAAACCAATATTCTCTTGTAATTAGATGAATCTTGGATGTAGGAAATGGTTTCTTTAAAAGCTCTGACATCATAAGGCTTGATGCTTAACCCTTTAGCTCTAGACAGTGAGTCTACAGTCATGATTGTACGCAAGTACATGGTAGAATAGATGGCGTCTAAACGTGTACCCTTCATAATGTCGTACAACTTAGCTGCCCTTCTCTCTCCTTCTTCTGATAACTGTGGATTAGGAGATTTTATGGTATCCTTTTCAGCATGCCTTGTCAAGACGAACATCAAGTCTCCTTCTTCTATGTCTAAATTATAAGACCTTCCATCTTCGAGGAATACTTCATTCTTTTTTATCTCAGTCACATAACTCCCCTTCACTTCTTCAAGGGTCAACACGGGTGCATCTCTCTTACAAGATACAACTAAAAGAATGGCAAATACACTGGTTAAACTATACAGTAACTTCATTAAATATGGGGGTTTCTACTTGGTTTCTTAATATATCATCCATGGTTTCTCTTTTTCTGATCAAGTAATCCTGACCATCATAGACCATAACCTCTGCGGGACGATATCTACTATTATAATTAGATGACATCATATAGCAATATGCTCCTGCATTCTTAAATGCAAGGATGTCTCCTTCGCTGATTTCCGAAATTTTTCTATTGATACCGAAGGTATCTGTTTCACATATATATCCTACTACTGTGTAAATTCTGCTTTTGCCAGTAGGCCTCGATACATTAATAATATCGTGGTAGGCGTCATAGAACATAGGTCTGATCAAGTGATTAAGACCAGAATCAATGCCTGCGAAAACAGTTGATGTGGTCTGCTTAATAACATTGACTTTAGCAAGAAAGTAACCAGACTCGCTTACCAGAAACTTTCCTGGCTCAAACACCAATTCCAAGTCACTGCCATATTCTTCGCAGAATACTTCAAATCGTTCTGTAAGTTTCTCTCCCAGCTCTTCGATGTCTGTAGAAATCCCATCTGATTTATATGGGACTTTAAAGCCTGAACCAAAATCAATGTAAGTAAGGCCTTCGAAGTCCTTCGCTACATTGAGCAATATTTCTGCTCCTGAAAGGAAAACTTGAATATCTAAAATATCAGAACCCGTATGCATATGAAGACCATTCAACTTTAATCCTGTTGCTTGTATAATCCGCTTAACATGAGGAATCTGGTATATCGATATGCCGAACTTAGAGTCAATGTGACCTGTCGATATTTTATTGTTCCCGCCAGCCATGATGTGCGGATTAATCCGCACACATATCGGGTAATCTGGAAACTCCTGACCGAACTGCTCTAGGATAGACAGATTATCTATGTTAATCATCACACCAACTTCTACCGCTTGAGCGATTTCCTCGAGTGATACACAGTTAGGCGTATACATAATATCTTGAGGTTCAAAACCTGCTTTTAATCCTAACTTCACTTCTTGTATACTCACTGTATCTAATCGGGCTCCTAAGCTCCTAATGAACTTAAGTATATTAAGATTAGTCAGTGCTTTACAAGCATAATTCACCTTGAGCTTCTTCCATGAAAAGGCACTGGTCAATCGTTTATATTGACGTTCTATAATCGAAGTGTCATAGACATATAGAGGGCAGCCATATTTCTCTACTAAGTTCAGTGGATCAACGCCGCCGCTTAATTGATATTGATTGTTAACTATTTCCACGAATCCTTGATTTTGATCGAACGTCAAAATTATGAAATAAACCGAGATTATGCACCCCTTAACACAAAGGGATTACATCTATTTTATTTCTTACACACCACAATTATCGAGTTTTACATCTATATTGATGATAATACTATTGAAAGACAGGTGATGGACGGCTTACAAGACATATTACAAGGTTGCATACAGGAGGAATCTTCCGCACAAGAATCCTTGTATAATCGCTATAGTTCGTTGTTCTTATCGATGATCCTTCGATATGTTAAGAGAAGAGACGTAGCAGAAGATGTTCTGGTAGAAGGTTTTTATAAAATTTTCTCTAAAATAGATAGCTACAATGGCAAGGGAAGCTTCGAAGGATGGATGAAAAGAATCATGGTTAATGAAGCTCTGATGGAGCTGAGAAAGAAAAATGTACTTCATCTAAGCGTAGAACTCAATCAAGCATCCGATAGAATCGACGATGTTGATCATATCAGTAGAATGAGTTATGATGAATTATTATTGCTTCTTGACGATCTGCCACCAGGATACAGAACCGTGTTTAACATGTATGTTATAGAAGGATATAAGCACAGGGAAATCGCGGAAATCCTCGATATAAGTATAAATACCAGTAAGTCTCAATTGATTCTTGCTAAGAAGAAGATGCAAGAGCTCGTTAAAAAAAAACATGACCTAACTAAGTTAGGGAGTTAATTAATTATTATGAATAAGAATCATAAACCTTTTATTGAAAATCTGGAAGAAATCAGAAGCCATGAAACGCTTCCCTCTCCTTCTAGTTGGAATCGGATTAAAGATAAAACCAGTAAGCGACGAGCTAAACGCAAGATTAAACTTTACCAGAAGCTCAGCATTGCTGCCAGTTTTATAGCCTTAGTTGCCGTAGGTACCTTGCTTAATCACAACATGGATCACAAGAAGCATGGAGACGTATTCGCAACGAACGACTTATACAGTCCTGTTATCCTAGAAGAACTGTCTACTAAACTAGATAACGATTTCTACTCAGTAGACCTTGTCAATCACCTCAGAAAAAGCTATGACATGTTGAGGCCTTATTCTGAAATTAAACCTCAATCTGAACTTTAGCCTGCTCACCGATTAAGAATAGTGGATTTCTCTTACATTAGCTGTTTCAACTATAGCTAAAAAAAGAGATGCCAGAAATATCTAATAGAGGGATAGAATTATCCGAATCACCGATTCGCAACCTTATGCCTTATGCTCGTGCGGCAAAGCAAAGAGGAAATCACGTATATCATCTAAATATCGGACAACCTGACATCGAAACCCCAACCAGTGCGCTAGAAAGGGTTAAAAGCATCAAGAATAAAATTGTTGCTTATGGTCCATCAGAAGGCTTGCCCGAACTAAGAAAAACAGTTGCTAGTTACTACGACAAGTTTGATGCAAGCATAGAAGCAGAAAATGTATACGTTACAACCGGGGCTTCAGAAGCCATACAGATGGCATTCTTGTCTACTTGTGACAGAGGGGATGAAGTCATAATTCCAGAACCTTTTTATGCTAACTATCTGGGTTTTGCTCACCTGGCTGGGATTAAAATTGTTCCTTTAACTACCCAGCTTGAAGATGCATTCGAGTTGCCAGAGGTAGAGGCATTCCGTGAGAAAATCACCCCAAATACCAAAGCCATCTTCCTCTGTAATCCAGGCAATCCTACAGGAAAGTTATATAGTAAGAAAGACTTACTGCGTCTGGCAGAAATAGTTATTGAAAGAGACCTTTTCTTAATCGTAGATGAGGTATATCGGGAGTTCTGTTACGATCAAGTATTCACCTCTGTACTATCTATTCCAGGGTTAGAAAAGAATGCCATAGTCATCGATTCGATTTCCAAGGTTTTTAGCTCTTGTGGAGCCAGAGTCGGTTATCTTATCTCTAAGAACGAAGCTTTTCTTTCTTCCGTAAATAAGATTGCACAACTCAGACTGTGTCCTCCTTTCTTCGGTCAGCAGATGGCTATAGGATGCTACGAAGAAAGCTCCATCTATATAGAACAAGCCATAGCCGAATATAGAAAGCGTCGAGATTTCATATATAAAGCTTTATCAGAAATTCCAGATATAAAATCATACAAGCCAGATGCTGCATTCTACAATATGGTTGAACTACCGGTAGATGATGCGCAGGACTTCTGTAAATTCTTATTGAAAGATTTCAACATGAACAATGAAACGGTCATGTTGTCTCCAGGCAATGGCTTCTATAGTACAGAAACCGTAATAAAAAATCAAGTAAGAATTGCCTACATTCTGAAGGTAGAGGACCTTAGTAAATCTATTGAGATACTGCAGGAGGCTCTTGTCGCTTATGCCCAAGCTAAGATTGGACATTTCTAATCCTTTCGTTTAACGATGGTTAATTTCTAATCGATCTCCTACGCAGATCTTCCCTTCTTGATTAACAATCATATTCATTCCGAAATTCAAGACGTTACCGTCTCTTCTGTATGCAACAAGTTTTTTAGTAACAGTCGGTGTGGAAATTCCTGTAACCGGATCTATATTTATCACTTGACATCTTGCGCATGGTTTTACAGATTGAATCTCTACCAGGTTGCTATACAATGAAGTCCATCCATCTTCTTCATGTGGCTCTTTAGATTCCACAATAAGGTTAGGTCTAAAAACAGCAGGGTCTATCCGCTTTTCCATCAGCTCTGAAAGGTGATCTAAACTTTTCTGGCCTAGCAACAATATGGGGTAACCATCGGCGAAGCTTACCGTTGTTTTAAATGGAGCAGTCGGAAATTCTTTTACTCTTGATTTCTTATCATTAAGATTGATTAATCTCAGTGACTTGCCTAAGTGATCAGAAAAAAATTGGTCATATTTTTCAGATAAGTGTCCCGCAGTGAAGGTACTTTTCCAGACATGGACTGTCTCAAGAGATGCAATAGGAGCATCGAACGGAATTTCTATAGAATCTCCATTTATCTCTGCTTGTAGACTGCGCTCATTCAGCCTAACCTTCAACTGTGTTAGCTCTGGAAAATTCCGCTGCGAGATAAAAGTCCCGTCCTCTTCTACCAGCATCCATCGTCGATCATGCTGAAGTCCTTCCTTCTGCACGTCTACCTGGTCAAGCTGAATTCCTTGTCCACCTTTAATGGGGTAAACAATAAGTTCTTTTACAATTGTATATTTCATCATGATGCTTTCAGACATTGAATGATGTAAATATCATTAAAGATTGGTTAAATCAGCCTAAAGAGCACATAAATTAATTAACTTGGAAGATCGGTTTTAAAGAAATCTAAACACAGAAAACCTATGGCACAATTTAACATCAATGTCAATGGAACGAACAAGCAAGTTGACGTAGACGCTGACACCCCTTTACTCTGGGTATTAAGAGATTCCCTAAACCTTGTAGGAACTAAATATGGATGCGGAATAGCACAATGTGGCGCTTGCACAGTGCATGTGGATGGTCATGCTATGCGTGCGTGCTCTCTTCCAGTATCAACTCTAGAAGGGAAAAAAATAACTACAATAGAAGGCCTTTCTGATGATGGCATGCATCCTGTTCAGAAAGCATGGGTAAAACACGATGTCCCACAATGTGGATATTGTCAAGCCGGTCAGATTATGACTGCTTCGGCCTTTCTTAAAGACAACCCTAATCCTACTGACGATGAAATCAATCAAGCCATGAATGGCAACATCTGCAGGTGTGGAACCTATAACAGAATACACGCAGCCATTAAAACTGCGGCAAAATCATCTTAATTCCTTTCATCTATTAAATTTTAAAAGTCATGACTAAAAATACAGAACTCGGCAGAAGGTCCTTTATGAAAGTTTCGGCTGCAGCAGGTGGCGGAATTCTATTTGGTTTTACCTACCTAGCCTCTTGCCGGAGCCCAGAACAAGAACATTTTTTCCCTGAACTGGAGATGCCTTCTTCATGGGAAACACTCAATGGTTATATAAAGATCGGAGACAACAATGTGATAACTATATTCTCTCCCAATCCTGAAATAGGACAGAATGTCAAGACTTCTATGCCTATGATCGTAGCAGAAGAATTAGATGCAGACTGGGACCAGGTAATTGTAGAACAAGCACCTCTTGATACTGAAAACTTTAAGCGGCAAGTTGCTGGTGGCAGTCAATCAATCCGGTATTCATGGGGAGACCTCAGAAATGCCGGAGCCTCAGCTAAAGCAGTTCTTGTAGCAGCCGCTGCAGAACAATGGGGCGTAGACGCCAGTACATTAAAAACAGAAAAAAGTAAGGTTATACATCCGGATGGCCAGACATTGACCTATGGTGAACTAAGCGCCGCAGCAGCAACGAAAGAAGCACCGAAAGATGTCACCTTAAAATCTGTGGAAGATTTTACACTGATCGGCCAGGGAAAAGGAAATGTAGATATAAAGAAAATTATAACAGGGACTCCACTTTACGGACTAGATACTAAGAAAGATGGAATGTCTTATGCGTGTATTATGAGGGCTCCTGGGTTCGGACAGAAACTAGATTCATATGATGACGCGGATGCTAAAACAGTCAATGGAGTTGAAGAAATCGTTTCTTTCGACGATAAAATAGCTGTTGTTGCCAGCTCCACCTGGGCTGCTATGAAAGGTAAGAAAGCACTCAAAGCACAATGGAGTCAAGGTACTGAAGCTGAATCTTCGACTGATCACAACACAAAACTGGATGATCTTTTGGCTCAAAAATTAGAGTCCCGTCGGAACGATGGAGATGTTGACAATGCATTTGCGGAAGCGGACTATGTTTTAGAAAGAACATATGCTGCCCCTTTCCTACCCCACAACTGTCTAGAACCGATGAACTTTTTCGCGCACGTCAAAGACGGAAAAGCTTTCTGTGAAGGACCGATTCAGACTCCACAAGGCACAGCCAATCGGCTGGCTAGAGATTTAGAGATGGAAGTAAAAGATGTCCATGTTATGATGACAAGAATGGGTGGCGGTTTCGGAAGAAGGTTGTATGGCGGTTTCATGATAGAAGCAGCTAAAATAAGTAAGGCCACAGGCAAGCCTATCCAGCTCGTCTACACCCGAGAAGATGACATGACTGAGGGAACCTATCGCCCAGCAAGTAAGTATAAAATTTCTGCAAGTGTCAAAGACGGTAAGGTTACAGGATACCATCTTGTAGAAGCCTGTGTCAACAATAACATGTATGGTTTAATTCCGAACTTCTTTCCAGCGGGTGCAATCCCTAACCTTAAGGTTGACACATATAAATTCGATAGCAACATTACTACTGGGGCATGGAGAGCGCCATATACTAATTTCCTAGCCTCCGCAGAGCAGAGCTTCTTCGATGAACTGGCAGAAAAGATGGAAGTGGATGCGGTACAATTAAGACTTGACCTCTTAGAAAATGCCAAAGCTAATCAAGACGATGAGCGGATGCAATGGTCTCCTTCAAGAATGCAAGAAGTAGTGAGGGTCGCTGCTGAAAAATCAGGATGGGGCAAAACCGCTGCTGGCGAGCACTTAGGATTCTGTGCTTATTACTGTCATAACTCGCATGTAGCAGAGGTAGCTAAGGTTGTTATGACCGATGGAAAACCCAAGGTTACAGATGTGTATTGTGTGGTAGATTGTGGGATAGTTGTTAATCCAGAAGCAGCTACCAACCTAGTAGAAGGAGGTGTTGTCGATGGTGTCGGTCACGCTTTATATGGAGATTTATCGTTTGAAAACGGTAAGCCTTCTGCGAGTAATTTCGATAAGTATAGACTTATAAGACATGCTGAAGCACCTAAGGTTCATGTCCATTTCATCGAAAGCAACATAGATCCCACAGGCTTAGGGGAACCCACTCTGCCGCCCGCTGGTGCTGCCGTCGCTAATGCAATGTATAGTGCCACTGGAACTAGATGGTATAATCAACCTTATATGGCAGAGGAAAAAATTGTAGGATAGACCTAAATCTAAAAAGCAATTATATAGCCTGTTGCCTATCGGCAGCAGGCTTTTTTATTCGATCATTCTTCTTAGCTTCGCACCTTGGAAATTCAAGTTCGTAACTTTCATTACTCCATAGTTTTTCATGAATAAGAAACCATCGATATATCTAATCTTAGGGGCATTCGCTGCCATCTACTTTATATGGGGTTCTACCTATCTATTCGTCAGAATACTTGTGATGGAAATGCCACCATTCTTGATGGCGGGCATACGTTTTCTGATTGCAGCTCTTATCATCTTTACGTTCATTTTAATTAAAGGTGGATCTATAAAAATCTCTAAGCAAGAATGGAAGAGCACCTTCATTGCGGGCACTGCTTTTCTGACCATCGGAAATGGCTTGATGACGCTTTCACTGAAATACATTGACAGTTATCTTGCTGCCCTGCTTGTGGCTGCTCAACCTTTAATTCTTCTGGTCATGATGAGGATATGGGATAAGAAGCCGATGAAATCTACTTCTATTATTGGCGTTTTACTCGGATTCTTAGGCATGTATTTATTGGTGTCTCAAGATGAATTACTTGACAGTCAGAGTAAAATATGGGCCATGTGTCTCGTGGGTATATGCCTTCTATCATGGGGATTCGGAAGCATGTATGTCGGACGTGCTAAACTTCCAGAAAACTTCTTCTTAAGCACTGGATACCAGATGATTATAGCAGCCTTTTCATTATTAACAATAAGTGTAATCCTAGGAGAAAAAACCAGTGCTGTGGTTGGACTTTCGTCAAATGGGTGGATGTCTATGATCTACCTCAGCTTCTTCGGAAGTGTGATTGCATTCACCTCATTCAACTTTCTACTCAAATACATATCCCCTGAAAAAGTTGCCACTTCAACCTATGTCAATCCTATTGTAGCCGCTATTTTAGGCTTCCTGGTTTTAGAAGAAAGCATAACCCTTCAGACCAATATAGCCGCTGCAATTCTATTGACCGGTGTATACTTCATCAATGTGAGTAAGCGAAAACGGAAGAATATTGCCTAAGACATTCTCATCTTTTTTTATTATAATTATAGCACAAATTAATAAACGAAGATGGATTCAATCATTTCCTATTTTTCAGAGATACCTTCCTCTCATAGATCTCTTATTCTTATCGGAGGGCTTACCATTTTTTTCATCATAGAAAATGTCCTACCGCTGTTCAGATTTAAAAACAATAAGTGGAAGCACTCTGGGATAAATATATTTTTCACCATGACTACTATCCTTGTTAATTTCAGCATGGCCGCTGCTCTGATCTTATCTGCAGGCTACGTCACTGAAAATGGGATAGGAATCCTACAATGGTTAAATCTCGGAGTCGTATACCAATTAATAATAGGGTTATTGTTGCTTGATTTTATAGGAGCGTGGTTAGCCCACTGGACAGAACACAAGGTGAAGTTTTTATGGCAATTCCATGTTATCCACCATACGGACCAGCATGTAGATACAACGACTGCTAATCGCCATCATCCTGGAGAAAGTGTGATCCGATTTATATTCACCATTATAGCTGTGGTAGTTGTAGGGGCTCCGATGTGGTTGGTGTTTTTATATCAATCTATGAGCGTTGTACTTTCTCAATTCAACCACTCTAATCTCCAGATGCCTACATGGTTAGACAACACCCTCAATATTGTATTCTGCACACCTAACATGCATAGAGTTCATCACCATTATCGTCAACCCTATAGCGACACCAATTATGGAAACATATTTTCGTTTTGGGATAGAATCTGTGGGACTTATGTCAGAGTTGATAACACCAAGTTGAAATATGGTGTGGATACATATATGGATGCACAGAAAGTCGGAAATATCTGGGATCTACTCAAGATTCCTTTTCAAGGCTACCAAGATCCCATAAAATACGAAAAAGAAGAATCCTTATAATCGAGCAGTTGTTGTATTACAACCTTATAATTTAGCTGCTAGATAGCTCGCCTCAGATATGGCGCGCTTAGCATCTAATTCTCCTGCTTCTTTACTACCTCCTATGACATGTACCGATAGACCTGCTTCGGATAATGGTTGAAATAATTTCTTATTGGAAATCTGACCGGCACATAAAACCACATGATCTACTCCCAACACCTTTTCTTCCCCATGAGCTGAAATATGAATACCAGAATCATCTATCTTATTGTAGGTTACACTAGATATCATGTTTACCTCTTTCATAGCTAAGCTAGCTCTATGAATCCATCCAGTCGTTTTACCCAGCTTCTTACCGTGCTTGCCTGGAGACCGCTTGAGCAAATAGATCGTTCTAGGAGAAGGAACAGGCTGTGGCCTGGTAAGCGCACCTCCAATCTTATAATCCATATCTACACCCCATTCTTCCATAAATCTATCGACATGCATACTGGCCAGTTCTCCTTGATGCGTAAGATATTCTGCAACATCGAAGCCGATCCCTCCAGCTCCTATAATTGCCACCGTCTCACCCACTTCTACCTTTCCTTCTAGAACATCTGCGTAAGTGACTACTTTATCGTGATCTATACCTTCTATTTCTGGCACCCTAGGATGTACGCCTGTCGCTATAATAACCTCGTCGTAATTCTCTTTTAATAGCATTTCTGGTGTAGCTCTGGTATTCAGTTTTAATTGAACTCCAGTCAGCTCAATCTGCCTAGAATAATACCTTATTGTTTCGCCATATTCTTCTTTTCCAGGGACAACCTTAGCCATATTAAATTGTCCTCCTAGTCGGTCTGAAGCTTCGTACAAGTCTACTTTGTGTCCTCTCTGGGCGCATAGAGTGGAAGCTGCAAGCCCAGCAGGACCTGCACCGATAACAGCAATTTTCTTTTGCTGCGAGGTCGGTTCGAAATTAAGTATCGTTTCATGGCACGCCCTAGGATTTACAATACAAGAACATACTTGCATCGTAAATGTGTGATCCAGACATGCTTGATTGCAAGCTATGCAAGTATTGATTTCATCTGCTCTGTCTTCCATGGCCTTTAATACAATTTCTGCATCGGCAAGAAAGGGTCTCGCCATGGAAACCATATCTGCGTACCCTTCAGCAATAACAGAGTCAGCTGTCTGAGGCATATTAATCCTATTGGTGGTAATAAGCGGAATATTCACTTCACCCATCATGCGTTTAGTGACCCATGCGAATCCTCCTCTCGGCACAACGGTTCCGATAGTCGGAACTCTTGCTTCGTGCCACCCTATTCCTGTATTGATAATGGTAGCGCCAGCTTCTTCTACCTTCTTAGCAAGATGAACCACTTCTTCCCATGTGCTTCCATCTTCTACTAAGTCCAGCATAGATAGTCTATATATTATAATGAAATGATCGCCTACTGCTTTACGCGTTCTTTTTACAATCTCTAAGGCAAATCTGATTCTATTCTCATATGATCCTCCCCAGTTATCGGTCCGATGGTTGGTTTTCTTTACAATGAACTGATTTATGAGATATCCTTCCGAGCCCATAATCTCTACCCCATCATAACCTGCTGATTGGGCAAGTTCAGCACATCTGACGAAATCAGCAATCGTTCTTTCTATGTCTTCTTCGGTAAGTTCTCTTGGCTTGAAGGGTGTGATCGGTGATTGTATCGGGGATGGAGCTACTAGTTTGTTGTGATAAGCATACCTTCCTGTGTGAAGAATCTGCATGCAGATTTTACCCCCTTCTTTATGTACCGCTTCAGTTATCATTTTATGTCCTTCCAGAGGCGTATCGTCTGTAAGGGCTGCAGCTCCCATACCCACGGCGCCTTCATCATTCGGGGCTATTCCCCCTGTAACGATTAACCCTACTTGACCTCGAGCTCGCTCAGCGTAAAAAACAGCGGCACGCTCATGACCTCCTGGAATCTCCTCTAGCATGGTATGCATAGAGCCCATAAGGATCCGATTTTTAAGTGTTGTAAAACCTAAATCTAAAGGCGCAAGAACATGATTGTAAGGCATAAATTTAATTTCAAGGATTGATAAGAATCGCATAATTTCTATGTGCTAAACAGAAACTACTCGTTGTAAATCTTCCACACTGTATCCAGGCGGTTTCCCTCCTGGTGTGGATATTTCGAATAAAGATAATTTATTTAACCTAGAGTTAAAAAACTGTTTTCAGTTAATTGATTGAAAAAAACCTGTCTCTCTATTTTTCTTAACATTGTCCCAGTTGTAATACTTACCATTCATAGATATATACACACCAGAAGAAAGTACCTGAGCGAATGCCAGCGCACTACCTAAGTTAAAAAACCCATCAGAAGAAGTACCGAAAGCATAAGGGATCATCGCTCCCGTCAATACAATCGTTTTATCCAGGTTATAGCCCGCAATTTGAGAGGCCGTTTCAACCATCGTATCCGTGCCGTGGGTTATAACAATCTGGTTAGACTTACACGATTTACAATTGTGTATAATAATCTGTCTATCATCATCAGTCATCTCAAGGCTATCAACCATCATCAAGGTTTTAACATCCACATCAAGCGTGCTCCTTCCCCTTTCAAACATTTCAGACAAGTGAGAATCTTTAAAATATAGTTCTCCTGTTATAAAGTTGTAATCTTTGTCAAAAGTACCTCCCGTCACATAAATCTGGATAGTAGATCGTTGTTTCATATTCATCTCAATTAGGGTTATAGTGGAATATTTCCGTGCTTCTTATCTATCGTTTTCTTGTCCTTGTTTTTCAACATATCAAAGGCAACGATCAGCTTCCGCCTTGTATCTTGTGGTTCTATTATCTCATCAACGAAGCCCCTCGCAGCGGCCCTATAAGGATGGGCAAATTTTTCAGCATACTCCGCTTCCTTCTGACTTAACATAGCAGGAGGATCCTCTGCACTGGCGATCTCTCTTCTGAAAATTATTTCGCTGGCTCCCTTAGCTCCCATCACTGCAATTTCTGCTGATGGCCATGCATAATTAATATCTGCTCCGATGTGCTTACTATTCATCACATCGTACGCACCTCCATATGCTTTTCTTGTAATTAAGGTAACACTAGGAACGGTTGCTTCGCTGAAGGCATACAAGAGTTTGGCCCCATTGGTAATGATGGCATTCCATTCTTGATCTGTACCTGGAAGAAAACCAGGGACATCAACAAGGACAAGCATAGGAATATTAAAACTATCACAGAATCGGACGAATCTACCCGCTTTCTTACTGGCGTCCACATCTAAGACTCCAGCTAGGGACATCGGCTGATTAGCTATTACCCCTATAGATTTTCCTCCTATTCTAGAAAAACCGACAACAATGTTTTCTGCATAAGCACCATGGATTTCCATAAAGGAGTCTTCGTCTACAATGTGACCGATAACCTCTTTCATATCGTATGGATGCTGTGCATTATCAGGAATGATATCTGTAAGATCTGGTCTCAACTCATCCCTTAAGTCATAAGGCAATTCAGAGGGCTTTTCTTTACAATTCTGCGGCAGATATGACAACAACCTTTTAACTTGATTGATGGCATCCAGATCATGCGAAGCAGTAAGATGTGTAACACCAGATTTAGAAGCGTGGGCCTTAGCTCCACCCAACTCTTCTGAAGTTACTTCTTCATTCGTCACTGTTTTAACAACGTTAGGTCCCGTAACGAACATATAACTTGTGTCCTCAACCATTACAATAAAATCAGTAATGGCTGGGCTGTAGACTGCTCCTCCAGCACAAGGGCCCATGATGGCAGAAATCTGCGGAATGAATCCAGATGCTTGTGTATTGCGGTAGAAAATATCGGCATAACCTCCGAGCGATTTCACACCTTCTTGAATCCGTGCACCACCCGAATCATTGAGTCCGATAACAGGAGCTTTATTGTCCATAGCCAGGTCCATGATTTTACATATCTTTTCTGCGTGTGTTTCAGACAACGATCCTCCGAAAACGGTAAAATCTTGGGCAAACACATAGACAAGTCTACCGTCAATCAATCCATACCCAGTAATCACACCGTCGCCCAGGAAAACTTGTTTCTCCATCCCGAAATCCTTAGA
The DNA here is from genome assembly GCA_964518915.1 of uncultured Saprospiraceae bacterium. Classification (GTDB taxonomy): domain Bacteria; phylum Bacteroidota; class Bacteroidia; order Chitinophagales; family Saprospiraceae; genus JABDLO01. The sequence continues at coordinate 7,787 of CAZFJO010000014.1, read as the reverse complement.
TCGGTGCTCAACCAGCATTCCTATTTCCTGAAAAGTTCCATCGTCTAAAAGGAGCATTACGCGCTCTCGTGCAGTAAGCTTTCCTTTGCTATGTTGTTTAACATTTCTGGTTTCGCCACCGCCTTTTTTAGCCTGCTCTATCTTCTGGTGAAGCTCAGTGAGTTTTTCCTTCATATCTATATTATTTAGTACGGGTTTCAGAGACTACGAATGTAATGCTTCAAGCTTAAGTTACAAGTCATAATAAAGAAAAAATTAACGGATTATGGTTATGTTACAGATCATAATTCATGTAATAGTATTAGATTTACTTTTAATATCACAATCAATACTAATTATGCTTGCACATACTACCCACATGTTATCCCAGAAAGTAGCTAATATGTCTGAATCTGCTACCATTAAAATGGCGCAGAAAGCTAGGGACTTAAAAGCACAAGGCCACGATGTTATAAGTCTGAGTTTAGGAGAGCCTGACTTCGGTACACCTACACATATCATCGAAGCGGCTAAAAAAGCACTGGAAGAAGGCTTTACTAAGTATACGCCAGTTCCTGGGCTACTAGAATACAGAGAAGCCATATCAAGAAAATTTAAGCGCGAAAACAACCTAGATTATGGGGTTGATGAAATCGTTGTTTCTAATGGCGCTAAACAATGTATTGCTAATCTATGCTTGGCTTTATTGAATGAAGGAGACGAAGTGGTTATACTGGCACCTTACTGGGTTTCTTATTTCGAAATTGTAAAATTTGCTGGTGGAGTCCCTATTGTTGTTTCTGCAGGGATCGATCAAGACTTCAAGGTCAATGCGGATCAATTAAAAGCGGCCATCACACATAAGACTAAAGCCGTTTTATTCTCTTCTCCATGCAACCCTACTGGCAGCGTTTATACAGAATCAGAACTTGCCTCACTCGCAGAAGTTATTTCAGCAGATAACGATATTATGGTTATTTCGGATGAGATCTATGAGCACATAAACTTCGGAGACAAGCATGTTTCTATCGGTGCTATGGCTGGAATGAAAGAAAGAACCATTACTGTCAACGGTATGTCTAAAGGATTCTCGATGACCGGATGGAGACTCGGATATATGGGAGCTCCTAAATGGCTGGCTAAAGCATGCAGCAAGATTCAAGGCCAATTTACCTCTGGTGCTGCAGCTTTCTCGCAGAAAGCAGCTGCTTATGCACTTGATGCGGACTTAGGTCCTACTAAAGAAATGGCGGAAGCATTCTTGAGAAGAAAGCAACTGGTATTAGATGGGCTTAAAGAAATCCCTGGGATGAAGGTTAATAATCCTCAAGGCGCATTTTATGTTTTTCCTGATGTAAGTGCTTTTTTCGGAAAGACTAACGGAAAAACCATCATCGATAACGCCGATGATTTCGCAGAAGTTATCCTAGAAGAAGCCCATGTAGGCCTTGTAACTGGATCTGCTTTTGGCGACAAGAATTGTGTCCGATTGAGTTATGCTGCGAGTGATGAAAAACTTCTAGAGGCGATAGCGCGAATCAAGGAAACACTTTCTACCTACGCTTAATCTTGCGGTGCTTAAGTATATAGTTATCAAGTAATTCTACTTGGTTTTCATTTTTAGGATCGTATGGATGAGCATACTTGTCAGTTGACATTCTCTGTCTCATCACTTCATACAAGGTAACGGCGCAGGCTACAGAGATATTTAGACTCTTTACAAACCCTGCTTGTGGTATGATAAAGTTGGCGTCGACATACTCCATAAGTTCTGGTGTAATGCCAGCATGTTCATTCCCGAAAACGATGGCACAAGATCCACTAAAATCTAATTCGTACAGATTCGAGGCATCTTCTGATAGATGGGTTGCTAGGACCATATTGTACTTTTCTTTCACTTCTTGCATAGCAAGATGCACATCCCTGAACTCTCTTACCTCAACCCACTTGATGGCTCCAGATGCTGATTTATTGCTTAGATCTGAATACCTGTTTTCCGGGATCCTAGGATCATTAACAATGGCATAAATCGTAGGAATACCCACTGAATCGCAAGTCCTCAATACCGCGGCAATGTTATGTGGATCATGTACATTTTCTAGCACTACCGTCAAGTCCATCTGGCGATTACCGACAACCTCCTTGAAAAGATCCATTCTCCGCTGAGAGATCAATGATTCATCTGGTTTATTCAACGAGCAGCTTGTGTTTGTTATCAGATAATTCTTGAATTAAGTTCTTCGTATTATTGGCTTCAGCTTCTAGCGTCTTCACCAATCTCACAATCCTGTCATAGTTGGTTTCTATATTTCTCAATGCATTCTTGATCTTATTCTGAACCAGCCAGTCTGTGATCAGGTTATCGAAAAGCATATCCAGAAATCCTCCGATAGATTCTATATGGATATCTATCTGTCCCATATTGATTCCCACATCTCTCAATTCTCTTGCGAATATTTTAAGCATGTTCTGAGTATGGTAAGCTTGTCTTACCGCTCTGTCTATGGCTGTATGCTTCATGTGATCATATCGCCTTGATCTTCCCATCTGATCCCAATTCCCCCATTTCTTGGCATTTCGGAGATGGTCTATAATTATCTGGGTACTCTGCATCGTATCCATTCCTGCCTTATACGCTTCTTGCAATTCAGCGTGGTATCGATGGGCTTCATCGATTTCTCCATGCAGGGAAAGTAGTCGCTTCCGCATCGGACCTGGATGAACCATGATCTCCTTTTCTCTCAACTTTTTAAGGTGCTCCACTTCTGCTTCTAATCCATCTATCTTCTGCACCTTTTTGCTCAATACATCTAGTTCATATTCTAGCAATTCTACCCTACTGACAAGCTCTTTTCTCTTTAGGTTTAACTGCAAGTATTCTTGCCTTTCTTTTTCCATCTGCTCTTCCTTACTTCCTAGTACTTTATAGAACAGTCCTTTAACACTCAATCCTTCTAGCTTCTCTATATCCTTTAACTCCTTTTTTATATTCTTGTCCATGGCGTTCAATTCCTTCTGAGCACCTTTCAATCCTGAGGAAGTTTCTTCGTAGTGTCTCTGCACTGCATTAAGCTCTTCTAGCTTACGCAAATGACCATGAATCTTATCTGAAATTTTACTTTCTGCCATTATCTTCTAAATAAAAATGAATTTTAAATCCCGTTAATTTAAAAATTTAATATGATTAAAAATCTAATTCTATGTCTAGTCTTCTTAAATGCTTAAATTAACGCTGCATTTACACAACCTAAAGGTAGGTTGCAAATATAAGTCATTCTATGGTGTCTGAAACCAGAACTATGTTGCAAAGGAAATTACTTCATTTATTGCAACTTATCTTCAGGTTTTCCCGTATACTTTAACGTAACATAAATTAAAAAAGAACGGAACATGGGTTTTCTAAGTGAATTAAAGAAATTATTATTTGTCAAGAAATCAGTTGCTAAATCTGCACTTGATAAAACAAGTGAATTCGTCAAGGATAAAGCAGAAGACATTGCGGACGGTGCTATGGATATGGCCAGTGACGCAGGTAGCAGCCTTATGGAAAAAACCAGTGGATTACGAGAAGCCGTTACTGAGAAAGCGGGTGACTTGTATGAAAAAGGAAAAGATATGATCGATGGTACAGTTGATGCCATTACAGAAAGTGACCTTGCTAAGAAAGCAGGTGACCTTACTGAAGATTTAGGAAAGAAAGTACTTGACAAAACAGAGGACCTGGCAGATAAGGCAAAAGACCTTGCTACAGATGTAGGTTCTAAAGTCATGGAATCTACTGGAGGTATTGTAGATAAAGCTAAGAGTGCAACGGAAGCCATAGGAGGAAAAGTTATAGATTCAGGATCAGGCGCACTAGGAAAGACTCAATCTCTTACGGAGAAAGTGGGAGAAAAAACCATTCAAGCTGGAAAAGAATCTCTCTCTAGTGCGCAAGGCCTTGCCGAAAATGTAGGAGGAAAGGTTATAGATGCTTCCGGAGATGCTCTAGTAAAGGGAAAGGATCTAGCTGAAAAAATCGGTGATAAAGCATTAGACTTAAAAGATGATGTTCTAGAAAGAGCTAAAGAAGTGACCGATCGTCTAGGAGAGAAACTAGATGAAACCATGCAGAAGGCAGAGGCATTCGCCAAGGAAGAAGCAGCTAAGCCGCCTAAAAAAGATTTTGCCGATGATACCCTTGATACGGGTGGATCGTTACTTGAAGGTACCGACGATTTTTTTGCCAAAGCGGCTAAATTCGCAGAAGGTGATTATGATGCCGTTACTGAAGGAATGACAACAATCGTAGATGCCCCTTCTGACCCTATTCCTCCTGTAGATATATCGTCAGCAGCAGGATTCACAGACCACGATGGTGATGGAAACGAACTCATAGATGATGCCATCATTTCGGAAGAAGAATAAGGCTAAAATGAAGAATTAAAGGCGTCTTCCCACCATTCTTTTACTTTTTTTACTGTTTCGAAGCAGCAATTATAGGTTATGGAGTATCTAGTGTAATAGATAAGCTATATTATTAGTTATTATCTAAAGGAAGCAGATACATCCATGTCGAATTACCTAGATGAAAAACAACTTATTGCAGAATGCATATCCGGAAAGCGGAATGCACAGCATCAGTTATTTCAGCGATATGCAGGTAAAATGATGGGCGTATGCATGCGGTATGCAAGACACAGACAAGAAGCAGAAGATATGATGCAAGATGGTTTTATACGTGTGTTTAAATACCTAGACACCTTCAATCACGACAGCTCTCTTGAAAGTTGGATGAGAAGGGTAATCGTCAATGCATCCTTGAGGACAGTAAATAAAAAGTCTTTCTCACATGAGCTCATAGGAAGAGATATACCTGATAAGCGACTGGATCAATCAGATGTTGTAAGCGAATTGAGTGCACAGGAAATCCTTAGCTACCTCACATTACTTCCACATGGCTACAGAACGGTCTTCAACCTTTTCGTTGTTGAAGGGTACAGCCATAGGGAAATAGGTGAGCAACTTGACATAGGGGAATCAACTTCACGCTCTCAACTTGCTAAAGCCAGAAAGATGTTACAGAAAATTATTTTAGAAAAACAAAAGATCGCAGTATAATGAAGAGTGATCATATCATAAGAGAAAAACTTTACCATATGGATGCGGCTTATCCCACAGACCTATGGTCCAAGATTGCAGAACAATTGCCAGAAGAAAAGACCAATAAGAAACCTTTTTTCTTATTGTTTCTTATCGGCACACTTCTGATTGCCATGTATGGTGTATCCTCTTTCTATCAAGGGGAAAACAGTTCAAGCTTGAATACGACTGGCTCACTGGCAGAAACCTCATCTCCTATCGCTCCTGCACCTATCAATGAAGGAAGACTATCTGTACTCGATGATAATGAAGATGAAAACTCGGACATCGATAATGGAACGACGAAGTCAAGCAGTGCACCTATTCCACAAGTAAAAAAGAAAACAGCGACAGAAACATTTAACCATACACTTCCGGAAAAGAACAAGGTAAATACGAACAAGCCCGTAATCAACAAGTTTTCAACCAACCAACAAGAATTAACTCAAGAAAACCTACATCCAACATCAGACCTCAAAAACAACGAACCCACCTCTACTACCCTCCCTGGAGTAAGATCAGAAGTAACCCTTGCCCCATCCATTTCCAGTCTACCTATCAAGTTAGAAAATGACCGTTCTTATTTTTTCGAAACGCTCGAAGACCCTGAATGTCCATCTTTCTACGATGACAAGCTCGGCTTATACGCAGACATTTACTGGAACCATGAATACGGACTGAGATCATTGTCAAGTAAATCCAGTGAATTCTCTGACTATGTAGAGGATCGCAATAACACAGAAACGGGGCTATATTCTTTCTCTGCTGGAGCAAGAATCAGCTTTATTATGCCTAGTGGAATAGGTATAAAAACCGGCATCAACTATGGTCAGATCAATGAGAAGTTCACCTTCTTCGACCCAGATGCTTCCATGATTAGAACGGTAATTACGATTGACACAATACTTGTTGATGGAATGGAGACAGTAGTCAGTGATACCACTAGAACTGAAATCCCAGGAAGCAGTGACATCACTACTTTTAACCGGTTGAGAACATTCGACATACCCTTACTGGCCTCATATTCTATCAACCTCAACGGAAGATGGTACGCAGAGGTCAATGCTGGGGCATTGTTCAACGTGACCTTATCTAAAAAAGGAAGGATTCTCGACTCCAGTGGTGATCCTATGTGGTTCGGTGGTGGTCCTACCCAAGAACGGATAGATGTATATGCTGCATCAGCAGGTGTAAGCCTATATCTCGGAGCAGGACTGCATTATGTATGGAACGACACATTTGACTTGATCTTAGAACCTAACCTGACCTACAACCTGAAAACACTGACCCTTGATAGCTATTCTCTAGACCAGAAATATACCAGAATAGGACTCATAACTGGTGTGAGATATAAATTTTAATCATCAAGGCAACGATAACGAATTACAATGTATCTCTTAGAAAAGAAAACAATTATACAATTAATGCAAATCAGTAGAAATATGAACAAAGTAATGCTATGCAGCTTTGCATTGATGATGATCCTTTTAGTTTCTTGCGGAAAAGATTCTGAAATTTTTACACCTAAGGAGCCGCTGCTAGACATCTCCGAATGGGCAGAAGATGTACCTATACGACCTCAGGTTTACGATAAAAGTGCCGACAATGACATTCTTGTCCTTACAGAAAATCGCAATGTACTTGAAATCAATAAAGGAATACTTGTAGATGGTTCCGGAAATGTTGTTACAGGTGATGTGCAGATAGAAATCATTGAAATACAGACACTTGGAGGAATGGTAAAGTATGGAAAGCCGACCATGACAGCAAGGGATTACCTCATAACAGATGGTGAATTCTATATCAATGCTACCCAGGATGGTAAAGACCTATTCATAAAGGACGGATTTAATTTTTCTCTCTCCGTAGCTGATGACAACCCTGATGGAGATATGCAGTTATTCTTAGGCACTGAAAACAGTGAGGGTAATGTAATCTGGAATGAAGAACCACAACGACAAGGCTTGTTTATTAACGAGTGGACCTATGAAGTTGATAGTCAGATAATTCTTGACTTCGGGTATAAATTATTACCTGAAAAATTCACTTGGATCAATATTGACAAGTACAACGATTTACCTGAAGAAGATAAAACGTCCGTATGTGTAGAACTAGATTCAACGCTCTATACTTCAAGAAACACACTGGTATATTTCATAAATAAAGATGAAAAAGTTGCTGTAGCCCTTGAATACGATGAAGATACTGGGCTTTTCTGCGAGCCTTATAAATCAGTCCCTAAGGGATGGGAAATAACCTTCATTGTTATCTCTATACAGGGAGAAGAGCTGTACCATTTCGCTATAGAACAGACCACGGTTGTCGACAACACCTTGGTTTCAATTGACCCCTCAGAAAAATCGATAGAAGAAATTGAGTCCATATTGGACTCGCTATAAAGAGTTTGTATTTTTATTCGTAAATGGGAGTAGAGGTTGTTTCTCAAGAGACAACCTCTTTTTTATTCTATACTTTTTAACGATATAGTCATATATTAAAAGTACTTTTGACGCTACGTTAAACTAGTTTCAATATGAAAATCACATTACACTCTACCGACAAAGAACACGGATATACTGGAACCAATAACGATGGTCATACAATGTCCTTTACAGGTGGAGAAGACGGTGTACGACCTATGCAATCGGTGCTTATGTCGATGGCAGCGTGTAGTGCCATAGATCTAG
>CAZFJO010000013.1:13880-28424 GCA_964518915.1 uncultured Saprospiraceae bacterium | reverse complement strand
GTGTACGTCGTTTTCTCCTGCCTGACGTGCGGCTTCTTCTGGAGTCTGAAAGAGTGGTCCTATATCTACATCGAAACCAAGATCGGCGAAACTTGTAGCAATAATTTTAGCTCCTCTGTCGTGACCATCTTGGCCGAGTTTAGCAATCATTATCCGAGGTCTGCGGCCTTCTTTTTCAGCATACGCATCTGATAATTTTTTTGCTTCAGAAAATTTTTCATCCATGTCTATGGCTTTACTGTATACTCCAGATATGGTTAAGTGCTTCGCTTGATATCTCCCCATTACTTTCTCCATGGCGTAAGATATCTCTCCCAGAGTAGCTCTATTTCTTGCTGCTTCTACAGCGGCCTCAAGCAAGTTACCTCCCTTTCTGGCTATGGTTTCAATATTTTCCAGGCTTTCAGCCACTTTATCTGAGTCTCTATTTTCCTTGATTCGCTGTATCCCTTCTACTTGTTTTCTACGAACTTCATCGTTATCTACTTCTAGGGTATCCATCTCGGAATCTTCTTCATCATTGTAGATATTTACGCCTACGATATATTCTTGACCACTGTCTATCCGAGCTTGCTTTTCTGCCGCCGCTTGTTCTATACGCATCTTAGGAACACCCTTTTCTATCGCAGCGGTCATACCTCCTAGTTCTTCAACTTCCGTTATCAATTTCCAAGCTTCGTCGATCAGGGTCTGTGTTTTTTTCTCTATTGCATCAGATCCTCCTAAAGGGTCAATGGCCTTAGTCAAGTCGGTTTTATTCTGGAGATAGAGCTGGGTATCTCTGGCAATCTTAGCAGAATAGTCCGTAGGCAGGGCAATGGCCTCGTCGAGAGAATTGGTATGTAGAGACTGAGTTCCACCGAGTGTAGCAGCCATAGCTTCTATGGTTGTTCTTGCTACATTGTTATAAGGATTCTGTGCAGTCAAGCTATAACCCGATGTCTGACAATGGGTTCTCAGCATCCGTGACTTAGGATTCTGTGGATGAAAGGTATCTACGATTTTAGCCCAGAGATACCTTCCGGCCCTCATCTTAGCAATTTCTGTCATGAAGTCCATTCCGATTCCCCAGAAGAACGAAAATCTAGGAACGAAGTCATCCACTTCTAGTCCCGCCTTTAATCCTGCCTTGATATATTCCCAGCCATCTGCCAGGGTATAGGCGAGCTCCAGCGCCGCAGGCGCTCCCGCCTCATGCATGTGGTATCCGCTGATAGATATACTGTTGAATCGAGGCATCTTCTGTGAAGTGTACTGAAATATATCTGAGATGATCCTTATAGAGTGAGCTGGGGGATATATGTAGGTATTCCTCACCATGAATTCCTTAAGTATGTCATTCTGGATGGTACCACTGAGGGCTGCTTGGTTGACACCACTTTCCTCTGCTGCTACAATATAAAATGCCATAATCGGTATGACTGCCCCATTCATCGTCATAGAGACACTCATCTTATCTAAAGGAATTCCTGAGAATAAGATCTTCATATCTTCTACAGAATCAATGGCAACTCCGGCCATCCCTACATCTCCTTTTACCCTTGGGTGATCGGAGTCGTATCCCCTATGTGTCGCTAAATCGAATGCTACCGACAAGCCTTTCTGACCTGCTTCCAAGTTTTTTCTATAGAATTCATTAGAAGCTTCTGCAGTGGAAAAACCAGCATACTGCCTTATCGTCCATGGCCTACTTACATACATCGTCGCATAAGGACCCCTGGTATAAGGAGGAAAACCAGATCGGCCTAGATGGGAATATTCATTATTCATACTTTCATACCATTATAGCCGCCAAAATACCAATATTTTCATTCTAATCCTTCATAGGCTTTATCGTGGAACGGAGGACTACAGATAGCTAGAAAAAGCAAGTCTTTCTCGAGGTCAGGATTGGTGATGCGCTGAGAAGCACCAGAAGGAATTGTTACAATATCTCCTGCTCGCACATTCATTTCTGGCTCTTCATTGATTTCCATAATGCCCTCGCCACTGAGAATATAATAATATTCTTCCGTATCCTTCAATCGATGCCATGCGGTAACAACCCCAGGTTCTACCCTGGCTCTGGCGATAGAAAATGTACCCTCACTCTGATTGTGCAACATCTCCAGAATGTGACATCTCTCATCTGTATAAAACTCTTTCGATTCATCTAGGCGTGCTAGGAATGGATGATTATCCATGGCTGATTGTGTGTTGGTGTTTAATATTGATGCCTAGAAAATTAATACTATTCTCACAGATACTGAAACTTCCAGAGCAGATAAAAAATATTCCTGTCCTCATTGTCGCTTTAATAATAGAGATTTTCCATCTTGTGAATCCAGAATTCTTATCAAGTAGACAACATGAAGATTGCCTGTAATACCCGACTATTCATACCCGGAACCCTAGAAGGAGTCGCTAGGTTTTCCTATGAAGTCATAAAGAGGATGGTACAGGATCATCCAGAAGATGAGTTTATCTTCATCCATGATAGAAAGGTTGATGATCAATTTAGAATGGGAGATAATGTTGAGCATGTATCTATAGGTCCTCAAGCCAGACATCCACTATTGTGGTACTGGTGGTTCGAAAAAAGCACAGCTAAGGTCATCCATAAGCATAAACCAGATGTTTATTTTTCTCCTGAATTATACTGTTGCTTAACATCGTCTGTGCCTACCATGACGGTCTGTCACGATCTGGCTTATGCCCACTACCCAGAACACATTCCCGTACTTGAGCGGAAGTATCTTATGAGATTCGTTCCTAGGTTCGTACAACGTGCGCAAGCGATAGGCTGTGTGTCTGAAGCAACGAGAATAGACCTTCTTGATAAGACATCCCTATCAATGGAAAAAACCTTGCTTACCCCTAACGGCGCCACACCAGGTTTTCATCCTCTAAACAGCGATAGAAAACAAGAAATAAGAAACCTAACCACAGATGGTCATCCTTATTTCATCTATATCGGTAGCATGCACCCGAGAAAGAACATTCCTAATATGATAAGGGCTTACGATCATTATAGGATCAATCATCCAGATGCCCATCACAAGCTGGTACTGGTAGGAAGGTTCGCATGGAAGGCCGAAGATTCTAGAAAAGCCATAGATCAATCTAGGCATAAGGACGACATTATCATATTAGGAGAACGCTCAGATGCTTCCGATTTAGTAGGAGCTGCTGACGCATTATTGTATGTAAGTTTACTAGAAGGTTTCGGAATTCCTATACTAGAGGCCCTAGCTGCCCAAGTCCCTGTAATTACCTCTTCTACGAGTTCTATGCCGGAAGTTGCTGGCGATGCAGGCCTGATTGTAGACCCTGCTGACATTGAAGCGATTGCCCGTGCAATGAGAGATATTACGTCGATTGATATACGCGGAAAATTGATCGCCAATGGAAAAAAACAATTGGAAAAATACGCGTGGGATGAGACTGCATCGACCGTCTATAATCGACTGAGTATGCTGGCTCAGTAACAGTTAAGCTGCTATACTTCTCTTGTGTTTTCTCCATAAGTATATAATACCTCCTACACCAACCAAGACGAATATGATCGAGATATACTGAGCTTGAGACCAGTCTTGTCCGAAGTAGTTGTACTTATCGTTGACCCTGATTTTCTCAATTAAGAATCTTTCTGCTCCTGTAAATATGAGGTATAGACAGGCCAGGATCCCTGCAATCTTAATTCGTTTTCTCAATACCCACAGTATGGCAAATGCTGAGAAAGCATAGATGATTTCATAAATCGGTGTAGGGTATACGGGGTCTTGTAATTCGTGACAGTATCTATATCCGCAAGCGGCCATACATGCATCTTCTCTTCCCATTCCTGGCTGTCTGAGTACTTCATTGTACTTCGCTGGATCACATCCTTCTACCAGTGCATTAACATTATTGACATTGTTAGGATATTCGTACGCCCACATCCAGTCTGGAAGAAACCACCATTCTGGTTGTGCTGCAGCAACGATGCCCCAGTCTCCGTCTCCAGAAAACTGACATCCCATTCTTCCTATGCCATACCCTACCAGAATCGCCATACCGCATATATCTAGCATATGAATCGGCTTGATTCCCATACGCTTTACGTATATATACCCGACAGCTATGCCCACAATAAGTCCTCCATAGACCGTCAGCCCACTACCAGAAAATATAGTACCTATCGGATCTGAAGCGAAACCGTCTAAATTTTCCAATATGGAAAAAAACCGCGCTCCAGCTACACCCGATATGGCCGCAACAATCGTAATGTCACCTGATCGCTTGTATGGATGTATAGAGACCAGTTGTTCTGTCGCAGTAGACTTTATGTCTTTATTCTTGACATAATAATATACGGCATAGACAACAGCCGCAAGAATACCGATGCTCCATTTTCCTTCTTTAGAAAACAGTAGAGATGCTGGATCGCCTTTAAATTCAGAAAACCGGCTTACAATCATCGGTAATTTACCACCGACAATAAAAGTTACAATCACATTAATGATCAATTCTGACCACTGAAATCCTGTAACAAGTTTTATCTTTTTCTTAATGGGATGAAGCTTCCCTTCCTTTTCATATCTTTTAAGTTCAGATCTCAATACGAGACTACTTCCTCCGAAAGCTAAGGCTAGCAATAAGCCAAAAGTCTTAATGATGGAAGATCCATTATCTAAAGCCGTTCCGAAGATATCATTGAAAAAATACGAGAGATCAGGATACATATTGAGTCTGCTGTGAGCCGCAAAAATAGTAAAAGTGGGCAGACCTAGTGTACTATAAGATATGAATACAAGCTTACATAGACAACAATTACAATGACAGCTCAGTTACAATAGTGCCTCTGATCCCCAATGATGTGTTAATATTTTATATTTTTATAAAAGAATGAAACACCCATGGAAAGTAAAAATTATGTTTTACGACCCCTCTTAGCCATAATTTTCTTCCTAACTGCGATGTCTATTAACGGGCAAGGCCTATTAAACATATACACTGGAGTCTCTGCAAGACACAGTGCAGACCTTAACGTTACACCGGAAAATACTGGCCACTATGGCCATTTCGTTGGATTGGATATCAGGTTGAGTGGAGGAATGTATTTTATGGGCGGAGGAAGAATTTATAGAACTTCACTGCTGGCTGAAACAGAAAAATCTTTTAAGAGTAATGAAGAACACTGGTATGTGGGATCTATGCGTGGCGGATTAGGATTCAACCTATTCCGACCTACTTATCGATCTGTGATTCGTGCACGCGTACTCGGATCCTTTCAGTTCTCTATGAATTTTCCTGAAAACACACTTCAGTTAGAAGGTTATGAAACGGTCAATGGCACATTCGCAGGAGTAATCGGAGGTATCGGCGCTGACTTCAGTTTTATAACCATCGATTTAGAATTCCAGAAAGGACTTGTTAATGCGTACTTCCAGCAGCCGGATTCTACGTTTGACATATGGAGTTTATCACTGGGATTCGCCTTCTAGGAATTAATTCATTGCAGCATACGTAATGCCTTCTGCCGCGTCATAATTCAATCTTGCTTGTATCAATTGGTTGGGTTTCGCTTCCGCAAATGGAACGCTGACTTTAATATAGTTATCGGTGTAGCCCGTATAATTTCCACCCTCTAGTTTATCCTCAACCAGAATGGTTCTAACATCTCCAGTATGTTCCTTATAAAATTGATTGCGTTTTTTTTCTGACAATATACGCAACCGCCTATTTCGCTCTTTCCTGACTCCCATATCTACTGGATCATCCATATCTGCCGCCCACGTATTGTTCCTTTCTGAATAGGTAAATACATGGAAGTAGCTCACTTCTAATTCGTGCAGAAATTCAAAGGTCTCCATGAAAGCTTCCTCGGTCTCGCCTGGGAATCCTACAATTACATCAACTCCGATGGATGCATGAGGCATCAATTCTCTAATCTTACTGATTCTAGAAGCATATAAGGATTTCTTGTATCTGCGACGCATGGCTCTCAGAATATTGTCAGAACCCGACTGGAGCGGGATATGAAAGTGGGGAAGAAACCGCTTAGACTGTGCTACGAATGAGATGATTTCATCTGTCAGCAAGTTAGGTTCGATGGATGATATTCTTATGCGTTCTATCCCTTCTACCTTGTCAAGTTCTCTGATAAGGTCAATGAATAATCCCTCCTTCTGAGGTTTTAATCCTTCTATGATTTCTGTCCCATTGCCGAAATCTCCTAAGTTAATGCCGGTAAGTACAATCTCTTTTATTCCAGATTCTGCTATGGCTGTAGCGTTCTTTATTACATTATCTATGGTATCGCTTCTACTCTTACCTCTTGCTTGTGGGATGGTACAGAAAGAACATTTATAATCACATCCATCTTGTACTTTCAGAAAAGACCGTGTCCGATCTCCTATAGAATAACTTCCTATAAACGTGTTGACCTCATTGATCTCTCCTGCTTTTATCCATCCTTTTCCCGGCGTATGACCGATGTCATCGATGTAGCTGAGAATATTAAATTTTTCTTTAGCTCCTAGAACCAAGTCTACACCTGGTATTTCTGCAATCTCCTTTGGTTTAAGCTGGGCATAACATCCGATAATTACCACCTTAGCTTCTGGTGCATGCTTCAGTGCTCTTCTTACTTCGTACCTACATTTGCGGTCAGCGAAATCAGTAACCGAGCACGTATTGATGATGTATATATCCGCGCCATCTGTAAAATCTACTGATTGATATCCACCATCCTCAAACATCCTTCTGATTGAAGATGTCTCAGAAAAATTGAGCTTGCAGCCCAAAGTATGAAACGCAACGGTACGCGGAGTGGCCATGTGTAATTACATTGTTTAAAATGGAAGGCAAATATACAATCTAAGCCGCAATCTTACTTCCTTCTCAGCATTCTACGAAAAAAACGCTTCTCGAACTCCCAGAAAAACTGAAACTGCCCGAAGATAAAACCATACCCAAGTAAGATTAAATTATAAACCGGTAATATCAATATGTAGTAAATGATGGAAAATAACAACGATTGTTCTCCGCCCGTAAATAAATTGACTACTGGCTTTTTTAAAAACATCACCGTAAATCCTGTACAAGCGAATACCAAAAGAATGACTAAAACTTGACCCGCCGATACACCCCACCTTTCTTGCAATTTTAAAACCCATCTAGGATAAGCCATACTCTATAATTCTTGATTTCATTTAATCACAAATCCTATTGACTTAAGGTCTTCCCAGAACCTAGGATATGACTTAGAGACAACTCCAGGATCGTCCATTTTTATCGGAAACAATAATCCTAGTGGCGCCATGCACATCGCCATTCTATGGTCTCTGTAAGTCTGAACTACAGCATCGGAATTGGTTGTGGCGTTGCCATCAATCATATAATATTCTGTCCCACTTTTCTTAGCCATATGGGGAGGGATTTTACTCAAGAATATCCCGTACTTACCGAGCTCCGTCTGCAAGGCTGCGATTCGATCGGTCTCCTTTATGCGTAAGGTCTGCAATCCAGTAAATAAGCCAGAGACTCCCAGACCGCCACACATTACTGCGAGAGATTGTGCGAGATCGGGTTGCTCGATAAAATCGTACTCCCAGAACGGATTAGGGTCTGATTGTTTTTCTATGGTTATTTCGTCGTCACCATAGGTAGTAGTGATGCCTAAGCCTTCTGACATTCTAGCAATCTGAGCATCTCCTTGCAAGCTATCCGCATGCAAGCCCTTCAGGGTTATTCTTGCCTCCTTACTCAATGCGGCAATGGCGTAATAGTAAGAGGCCGCAGACCAGTCTGCTTCTACAGAAAAGGGTTTAGCTTCGTACTTCTTATTTCCTATATGAAGGGAATTATCCTTCCATTCTACCTCAGCCCCGAAGTACCGCATTATGTCTACCGTCATCTGCAAGTAAGGTCTTGATACTAAGTCACCTTCTAAGTTGATAACAAGACCGCCTTCTAAGCAAGGTCCGATCATCATCAGGGAGGATATGTATTGAGAACTGATTCCTGCCGACAAGGTAACTTCAGAAGAAAGTTTCTTTTCTCCACCTGTGATTTCTAGTGGTGGGTAACCTTCTTTCTCTATGTATTGTATCTGAGCTCCCATCCTTCTCAAGGCCTCCACAAGTTCTCCTATCGGGCGTTCTTTCATTCTACTAGATCCGGTCAATATATGCTTGCCAGGAGCAATCGCAAGAAAAGAAGTCAAGAACCTATATGTCGTTCCTGCATGATGGGCATCATAGACCTCCGGTCTTTCTGCAAGCAATCGCTGCATGGTCTGAGAATCATCGCTATCGGATAGATGTGTAATCTCTATGTCATCCTCACACAAGGCTTGTATGATCAATGCGCGATTAGAAATACTCTTAGACCTATTAAGATCTATGGTACCTTTCACTACTCCGGTCGGATGAAAAATAGACAACTGCTTAGGATACTCCATAACTTATTCTTCTTGATCTTTATCGTTTTTTCTTTCTCTCTTGCGCTCAGAATTCTCATTGTATCTCAGGATTATATCCTTAACCAGTCTATGCCTCACAACATCATCAGGAGATAAAAATATCGTTCCTACACCTGTGAGGTCAGATAGAATATCTATGGCCGTTTTCAACCCAGATTTCTGTCGACCGGGTAAGTCTATCTGAGATAAATCTCCAGTAATTATACACTTAGCAGAAGGTCCTAATCTTGTCAGAAACATTTTCAACTGTGTCGTTGTACAATTCTGAGCTTCATCTAAAATAATGAATGCATTGTCTAGTGTCCTTCCCCGCATAAAAGCAAGTGGTGCTACCTCTATTACCCGATTAGTCATGAAGTAATCCAGCTTTTCTCCAGGGATCATATCATCCAGTGCATCATACAAGGGACGCAGATACGGATCTACCTTATCTTTTAAATCACCCGGAAGAAAACCTAGACTTTCTCCAGCCTCAACAGCTGGTCTAGTCATAATTATTTTCTTGACTAACTTGTTTTTCAACGCCCGCACAGCAAGAGCAACCGCCGTATAAGTCTTACCTGTTCCGGCTGGACCTATGGCGAAAACTACATCGTTGTTGTTGCTTAATTCAACAAGTTTTTTCTGGTTCCTGGTTTTAGCCTTGATGGGCTTACCACCACGACCATAGACGATTACGTTGCCATTTTCTGAAGCCGATATCCTTGTTGCATACGGATTGTTACCATTGAGTAAATCCTTTATCGCATCGTGGGTGAGTTCATGTTTTTCTTTCAGGATACTCACCATACGCTCTACCTTGTTCTTAACTGCTTGTGTCATTTTTTTCTCACCACTTAACTTAAGGTTATCTCCTCGCGAAGTGATGGTGACATCAGGGAAAGCATTTTTAATAAGGTTGAGTTTGGAATTTTTTTCTCCGTACAAGTCTAGAAGATCTACGCCTTCAATTTTTAATATTATTTCACTCAATATGATAAGTATATTTTCATTTTTAAAATGAGGCGATTTAAAATCATATTATTAAATCACTTCAATGAGTTTTCACTGGAGATTAAAAGTAATGTTACTTCTTACTCATCCATAAAAGTAAGCTATCCCCTTGACTTGTGAATAGGGATGTGAATTTTTCTTGTCTTGAATCTTATTTCAATTATAGAAAAGTCAGTAGTGGACACTATACTGGGTATAAAACGGATAAAATTTTCATTCCTGGATGTAGACATACAGTTTCGTCAATACGCTATCTATAGATACTTGAGTAGGGTCAGAAACATACTCTTCTATTCTAGGAAATGAGGGTTGCATTTTGTGATCTGATAGATAATTTTCTGCTGCTGCATGAGCTGCAGATAGCGTTTCATAACTTCCATAATGATTAACCACAATGGCTGTTCCAGCAGGAATATTAAATGTCTCTACACCAGACAATGCTACATCTTCTGACACTGGAATTGCACCGGCAAGATCTATTTTATCAGATTGATCATTTACGTTGTAATATAATCCACAAGGCTGTCCTGTAATGACGAGGCCTGCCTCTGAAGCTTGCTGAAAAATTCTAGGAAGTATCCCTAAGTAGAACGTCTGAACTCCTTCTAGATCGACCATGGATCTCACTCCTATGTAGTTCTTTTCTGACATAGATTGTGTACCGATCGTAAATCCTCCATAATTGCTGTCATTCCACCTCTGCTGGGCAAGTTTTTCCATCATTTCAAGTCCACTGCGATTCGCTTTCTTAACCATGTACTTATATATAGGAGTCATGAGATTCATAGGCCAGCCGAGCCGACCGCTGAAATCCCATCGCGCCTTATTCTTTTCTTGCCCCTCGAGAAACATCATCTTTGCCGTTCCCTTTTTTCCGCCTCCGAAATCTAGTTCATAATCAACTTCCGCCTCTGGACTCAATGCCGTTATGGTCTGCTTGCCTTCTGCTACGGTCTCGCTTGTCCAGGTAAAGTATGCCCCTTTTCCCTTCGTAATATTGCCAGGTGTAATGTGCATACTTGTATCTGATGCACTCCATGGATTCCACGCCGGTTGCGTTGTTACATCTTGTGCTATATTATACAATACCTGTCGAGGGTAATCCATTTCTCTTTCTACAGAAGCGGTAAACTCTTTAGGTAGAAATGCAGCTAGGATGAGAAGTAAGACAATCAATATCCCGACTCCTATTCCTATTTTTTTAAGTGTCTTCATACTTATCAATATAAGAAATAATGGCAATTAGATTTACATCCCCATATTTAAAACCAATATGCGCACGGGCCGTTTTTTATAACAGAGCTATATTAAGATTCATTTTTTTCTCTTCTCTTCTTGTATGCTTTCGCAAATGCATAGAAAAACAACCCCACCACTAAGACCACAAGAAATCCATATCCCATATATTCTATCCGCTTAAATACAGCCAGAATAACAATGAATATTAAGAACAATGCAGGAACTTCATTGATGAGTCTTAATTGAAAAGAAGAAAAATTGCTTTTGCCTTGAGCGAGCTGAACCATATACTTTTTACAGAAACCCTGGTATCCAGACAATAAAAATACGAGAACTAGCTTGATGTGTAGCCAGCTGTTATATTTAAACCAATCCCATCCATAAAGATAGATCATAGACAGACCTGCAATCCAGGTAATGGTCATGGCTGGATTACAGATGATGCCATATACACGGCGTTCCATAAGCGCATATCTATCCTTGAGAATCTGATCCGCTGGGGATGCTAGATCGTAAGCCTCCCTGTGATAAACGAACATTCTCACTAGGTAAAACATTCCTGCGAACCAAGCCGTGAAGCCTACGATATGAAGGGTCTTAAATATTAAAATCCATGTTGCCATGATGTATCTTTGCTTTTCCAAAATTAACCAATGAAAAGGATAATACTCTATACCTTGATTGCAATGTTGTCATTGCAGTGTAAAATCAATAATGAAACCCGTTTCTCGATCGAGAATGGCTGCTTCCCCTATGCAGCTGATGGAAAAATGAGTAACTATCTATCCTGGACAACAACTAAAGAAAATGGCGATGACTGCTTAGTAATAGCCCCCTTTAATGGTACTTCCATCAGACAAGAAACCCTAGTAGCTTGTGGACAAGACTGGTTCGTCAACTGGGCAGATACGCCAGAACTCGCCTTCTTTGTATCGGGGAAGTACATTACCCATTGGCTAGAAAAATCGAGTTCAGACACCTATGATTATAACATAAAAGTGGCCATCGGTCGCCTAGAAACTGAAAAGCCGGACACTGTATTTACGTTACATAATGACAGAATTCCTGCCGAACATGGTTTCGTATCCTACACTTCTATCGGTGATGAGATCATGACTGTGTGGTTAGATGGAAGAAATACTAAAAACACAGAAAAATCAGAAAATGCAATGAGTCTCCGATCTTGCATTATTAAGGATGATGGGACAATCACAGAGAGAATGGAAATCGATTCAATGGTCTGTGATTGTTGCCAGACTGATCTTACCTTACATAAGGGCATTCCGTACCTTGTCTATAGAGGACGCGATGGAGACGAGATCAGAGGCAACATCATGAGAAAGTATGAAAAGGGTGCCTGGTCAGCACCTTATACAATAGACACTTCTCCGTGGAAGATAGCAGGCTGTCCTGTTAATGGGCCCAGCGTGATTTCTTTCCATGGCAAGGCATATGCAAGCTGGTTTACGCAAGTCCGTGGGTATCCAGAGGTTTATGTAAGCCTGTGGAATGAAGAAGAAAAAAAATTCTCAGAAACACAACTTGTATCAGACAGTCTATCTATCGGTAGAATGGATATGAGGGCCTATAGAGACCACTTATATGTATCTTATATTTCTGTAGAAGAAAATCAATCGAGCATCATGGTCAACGAATACGATTCCGACTTTGCCTTGAAAAGAAAAATCAAGGTGTGCGAAATTGATGCTAGCAGAGATTCTGGTTGTCCTAAAATGTTAATGGTTGAAAACAACTTATCGGTCGTTTTCACTGATATAAATGAAAAAGCACCTTCAATACCCATTCAAAAAATAAAGATATAAGCTAATTATCAGATATTTCTATAACATATATAAGCTATGTGCAATGTATATCTGGTTGCTTAATAATGAGATACATACTGAATTAGTTTAATCACACCTAAGTCGCTCATAACAAGCACACTAGCACTAAAAAAACAGCGCGAAATAGTGTAGTTTTATACTAGTTTTTAAACCTTTCTAGGAAGGATTAAAAAGACGAAAACGATTTTAAACAGTAACAACCAATCTCATGAATGCTATCCCATTAGCTTTCCGCAATGCTATTTTATGTATCATAGCGATGTTCACAATCAACCAAGCTGGAGCTCAGTGTACCACGCTTTTTATATCAGAATATATAGAAGGTGCTGGAAACAATAAGTGTATAGAGATATACAATCCTACTGCCTCAGCCGTGGATTTTATGACAAGTCCTCATTCCATAGAAATTTATCCTAATGCTAATATGACAGCTGGAACAACGGTCGACTTAACTGGTACTTTAGCACCTGGTGCTGTTCATGTCGTATGTAATCCTTCTGCTACTATGGCCTTCCTTGATGAAGCTGACCAGACTGGATCATTGACCTACAATGGAAATGATGCTGTCACACTGGTATCAGGTATGACAATAATAGACCAGATCGGGACGATCGGTGGAAATATTAATTGGGAATGCACATCTGATGCTTCTATTGCTACGCAAAATACAACCCTTGTAAGAAACAGTAATGTAGTCTGTGGGAATGCATCAGGCTTTGGAAATGATGTGACACTCTGTACTGAGTGGTCCGGTTTCGCACAAGACAATATGGATAATCTAGGAATGCACACCTATGATGGTGGAACCGTAATGCCTATGGTGTGTACATTCAGTCCACCGACCGCAGTTGCTGTTGATGTGTGTGAGGGTATGAGTACTTTAATAGACCTTACTGCTCAGGCTTCTATGCCGATGACTACTCAGTTGGCACTAGTAGATTTTGAAGCAATGGCTGGTTATAATACTTCGATTACAGAATTCAGTGATGGAACTGGAGATTTCTTTATAAGAACAGATGGTTCTGATATAGGCGGATTCGTTACATATAACAATGTGCAAGGAACTTCTTATTTCGCAGCTATGGATATAGATGGTGAAGGAGCTACTATACCACAGGAATTAAATGTTGATCAGATTAATATAATGGGTCAGAGCAACCTTGTTTTTTCTGTTTTTCTAGCGGAAGATGATGATGGGACTAACCAAAATTGGGATGCAGCAGATTTTGTACATATTGATTATTCTACGGATGATGGCATGTCTTATCAACCCTTAATCTGGGTAGAAGCGAATATTGCTTCTGGATCGAATGCGCCTCCCTTTATAGATACTGACTTTAATGGAGTCGGTGATGGAGCTGAAATCACAGATGAATTCACACAGTTTATGGCGCCTATTCCGACTACTGGAATGGAAACGACACTTGATATAAGGGTTACAATTTCTCTGGATTCAGGAGATGAAGACATAGCCTTAGATAACATTATGGTTACTTCGGCACCTATGCCTGCAACCACTTTTAACTTCTATGACGCAGATCCTCTTATGGGAGGTGTGTTGTTGTCAGGAGGAGCATTGTCTTACGACCCGATGACAACCGCTGCGATGTCTCCGCAATCTGTCTGGGTGACAGCTACAGACGGTCTCTGTGAGACAGCAGCTACTGAGATGATGGTTACGGTTGCTCCTGGACCTGCAGTGGTTGCAGATGCCACAGCAACTACCGTATGTGAAGGAGAAGATATCGAATTAATGGAGACAGGTACAGAGGCTACTATGTGGGCATGGACTGGACCAGATGGATTTATGTCACCCGACCAGAATCCTGTTATAGCAGC
Source organism: uncultured Saprospiraceae bacterium (assembly GCA_964518915.1). Lineage (GTDB taxonomy): Bacteria > Bacteroidota > Bacteroidia > Chitinophagales > Saprospiraceae > JABDLO01. The sequence goes on along the minus strand of CAZFJO010000013.1, from coordinate 14,063 downwards.
TGCTACAGCTGCTCAATCCGGCACTTATATGGTGACAGGTACAGATGCTGCAGGATGCAGTACAACTGCTACTATAGACATAGTTGTACAAGCGCTTCCAGATGCACCTATCGTTGCCGATATTGCTTCTTGTGACGGAACTGGGCTAGGTATTACTCCAGCTGCTCAGACGGTACTTACACC
>CAZFJO010000013.1:0-13780 GCA_964518915.1 uncultured Saprospiraceae bacterium | reverse complement strand
AGATCCAGGTTCACAATGGGATGTAGGTGGTGTAAGTACTGCTAATAATACAATCGTAAGAAACAGCATAGTTGCTTGTGGAGATCCCGTATCTGGTGATGCTTTTGATCCATCGGCAGAATATACACAATTACCTAATGATGATTTTTCAGACTTAGGGATGCATACATATAATGGTCAGATAGAAGCACCCGTTGATTTTAACTACTACGATGTAGATCCTACTGCCGGTATGGCTGTTCCTGTTGCTTCAGGTGCTAGCTATGATCCAGGCGCAGCTGGAGACTTCTGGGTTACTGCTGCTTTTAATGGATGTGAAAGTGTGCCGACACCAGTATCTGTTGCCATAAGTACGGGTTTTCAACAACTCGCATGTAATAGTATGATCAATGTAAGTCTAGATGATGCTTGCGAGACCATCCTTACACCAGAAGTTGTACTTCAATCCACTGCTCAGACTGAATTTATAGAAGTTGAAATCGTAGGAATCGACAGCGATATGATTGCTGCTGACTTGATCGGAAACATCTATGATTATAAGGCCATCGATGTCTGCAACGGAAACAGTTGCTGGGGACAGGTAAGAATAGAAGAAAAAAATCCACCTATAATTACGGTGAGAGATACGATGGTTATGTGTGGTGTCTCAACTGATGTTGCGGACCTCGATCCATTTTTAATTACAGACTGTTCTCCATATGAAACATTCATCAATGATGTTGAGCTAGGAGAATTATGTAACGATGATAGAAGAATAGAAAGACATATATCTGCAACAGATGCTTATGGTAATACAAGCTCTGCAGTTCAGATTATAATGATAAAGGCTTTAGACCCTGCAGAAATTGTTCCTCCTACAGATGTGGTTACGACAACCTGTGGTATAACATCTATGGCAGACATACTTGACTTTACAGGAAATATAGAAGATGCATTTCCGACCATCGATGGTATTCCATTGGTACCAGGAGAATATTGTAACTTCCTAGTAATAAAGAAAGATGAAATCCTCGAAGCATGTGATCTATCTTGTTCTAACAGTGTAAAACTTGCACGTACATGGAAGATACTTGATTGGTGTGCTGATGGAGCAACTTTCCTAGAATTTACTCAGGTCATTCATGCTAAAGATATTGAAGGTCCAGTAATTGAACCATTCAATAGCGACACCTTGATATCTACAGATCCATGGACATGTACTGCAGATGTAGAATTGCCACTTCCAGTTGCAACAGATAATTGTACGCTGGATGGTATAGAGTTTATCATTACAGGTCCTGTAGGAATAACCATAGAAAATGGTGTAGCACTAGACCTGCCTATAGGATCACACCTTTTCAATTATAGGGCTACCGATTGTTGCGGAAACTTTTCTCAGAACAATGTTTTCTACCGTGTAGATGTATACGATGGTGTAGCTCCTACAGCGATTGCTCTCCAAGAAATTGTCGTGCATCTAGTAGATGATCCTAATGATCCAGGCGTCGGAGCGGGAAAGATATTTGCTGAGTCTGTTGATAATGGAAGTTTCGATATGTGTGGAGATGTAACACTGGAAGTAAGAAGAGAATCGGATCCATGCCGCACAGATTCTGATGAATTCGGAGAATTCGTAAAATTCTGCTGCAGAGATTTAGATCAAGAAATAAAAGTAATTCTACAAGTTACGGACGAAGCAGGAAATAAAAACACCTCATGGGTTAATGTCCTTGTAGAGGATAAAACTGTAGAAATAGAATGCAATGATTTCTTAACCTTCTGTCACGAAGACCTAGAAGAAGCCATCAGGGACAATAGACCTACGGCATCTGGTATATGTAGCAGTAAGCCAATAGAAGAAGTTTCTAGAGACTACACCGATTACAATGAGATGTGTAAGTTCGGAACGATTGTAATTGAATACCAAGTAAGAGACAGACCGGATGTAACTTGTACACAAGTTGTCACTGTAGAGTATAAAGGTGGATTCTCTTGTGAAGACGTCAACTGGCCTGAAGAAACCAGAGAAACAGATTGTCTAGAAGTGGGAGATGAACCATTCCTTGACTGGGATGCAGGAGCATGTGAATTAATAGGCTGGACTGTAGAATCAGACACCTTCCGATTCGAGTCTGATGCATGTTCTAAAATCATAAATACGTATACAGTGATAGACTGGTGTATATATGATGGAGCGAGATCATTTAGCAACAACATCAGTATAGATGGAGGTGGGATTAGTTGTAACAATCCTAATGAGTTACATTCTTCTAATGGAATCTATACATTTGTCGAAGTGATTAAACTTGTGGATACGATAGCTCCTGTTATAGGACAATGCGAGTATCCAGAACCATTCCCTATTCATACGAATACATGTTCAGGTCCGGTTACTTTAACCAATAACTTTACCGATGCAAGCTCGTGTGGAGAGACATGGATCAAGTGGGAACTGACTGTAACCAGTGCAGTTCTTAAGGAAACATACATTATGACAGGTAGAAGTTTAGCTGGAGATGATGTATCTGTAACGATTGTAGATTTATCAGGAAATGAAGTTGACTTCCCTGGGCCGATGAGCACCCATGAGTTTAAGTGGAAGATCTATGACGGTTGTGGAAATTCAGATTTCTGTGAAGGAACATTTATGGTTGAGGATGCTAAAGAACCTACTCCGTATTGTGTGAGTATTTCAAGCGCATTGATGAAAGATGGTCTTGTAGAGTTATGGGCAATTGACTTTAACATTGCGAGTGAAGACAATTGTACCGATAGTGAAGATTTATATTTCACATTTGACGATGTAAGTCCAGATAAAGATTATTTAGATGAAGAGCATTATTTTACAGAGAATGGAATCATCGATGATCTGGATAGGGCACTTGAATTATATAATGAAGGTAAAGCTCAACTATGGATACCATCACGCAACAGTTCTGCTATGAACTTTACCTGTGATGATCATCCTCTAGTTGACCTATTCATTACTGTATGGGATGAAAAATGGAACCATGATGCTTGTCTAGTTGAACTGACACTACAGAGTACACTAGCGGATTGTCCTTCTGCGGATTTAGCCATGATCAGTGGTGTTATCGTTACAGAGGACGGATCTGGAGTAAATGATGTAGATGTTTCGTTAAGTAATGAAACACTGCTTACAGAAGAATTTAGCAAGACAGATCCTGATGGAAAATATGCCTTCCCGGATAACCCAATGACGGATTCATATATGATTATTCCTTCTAAAAAAGGCATTCCTATGGATGGAGTAACAACTGAGGATGTTATTCTTATCCAGCAAGCAATTATGAATGAATCTCTATACGATAGCCCTTACGATGTAATAGCAGCGGATGTAGATGACAATAAAGTTATCTCAGCAATTGATGTTATTCTTATCCAGAGATTGATCGCTGGACTGCTGCCAGAATTCAAGGCTGGTGAGTGGAAGTTTATTCCTGCAGACATGGAACTTACGGTACAGAATGCATTATCCGCAAGTCAAACTTTTGCAGCAATAGAAAGCCTGGATAACGACATGACTTCTCTAGATTTCATCGGTGTAAAAATCGGAGATCTAACGGGTGATGCTTCTACTAATGCCAGACAAGGAGTAACTGTCAGGAAAAAAGAATCTCTAGATCTATTGATTACAGATCGATTCTATGAGAAAGGAGAGTATGCTACTATAGAGATTAACCTTGCTGATCTTAAGGATATCCTGGGATACCAGTTCAGTCTAGACTTATCTTTATTATCAGGCATATCCATCGATGATGCACCGATAGGAACAGTATACGGATTAGTAGATGGTAAAATCTCTCTCAGTTATGCAGATGCTATGGAAGGTGTAAGAAACGATCAAGTATTGGTTATTTCTGGAACTGTAGAACAATCTAGAAACCTTTCCGATCTACTTAAGATTGACAACAATAGGATACAAGCTGAAGCATATACCAGTAATAGAGACGCACATAAGCAATTACAGCTTAGGTTTATTAATGAGAATGAATCGCCATTCATCTTAGGACAGAATGTTCCGAATCCATTTAGAAATGCAACTGTAATTCCATTCTACTTACCTGAAGATGGCAAGGTAGATCTGCAAGTAAGATCTCTCGATGGACGTCTCATTAAGAACACTTCTTACGAGTTAAGAAGAGGAGAGAACAGCTTATCGATAGATGCCGCAGAATTGAATATGAATAGTGGCGTATACTATTATCAATTAAAATACAATGGACTATCTCATCACAAGAAGATGATAGTTGTAAAGTAATATAAGAGTTACTGTTTAGAGCAATACCGGGACCTCAAGAGATGTTCCGGTATTTTTTTACCCTTGATTTAGCATTATGAGACAGGATATAAAAAACATCATTTTTGACTTAGGTGGAGTATTGTTTAATCTTGATTATAAAAGGTCTATAATAGAATTACAACAGCTCCTTTCTTATAACTTTCTTACCGAACCCAATCTAAAATCAGATATACTAAATCACATAGCAGCGTACAACCGTGGTAGCATAACCACGGAAAGATTCATCTGGAAATTTCAGCACCTATCGAAAGGAAAAACGCCACAAGGGCAAGATATCATCCGAGCATGGAACGCCATGATGCTCGGGTGGAATCCTGAAGTATTTACTATGCTGGCTTCTCTTAGGGAAAGGTACAACCTATATTTACTCAGTAACATCAACGAAATTCATTTTTCATTTTTTCAGAAATCACTAAAAGCTTTCGAGGGCCTAACTCATTTCGAATCCCACTTCATACAGACCTATTATTCCCATAAATTAAAACTTATTAAGCCAGATAAGGCTGTATATGAATTGGTCTTAAACCAGCACAACTTACAAGCGTCGGAAACTCTATTTATCGATGATACAGAAGAGAATATAATATCTGCTCAGGAGTTGGGAATTTCAGTGGTTTGTCATCGACCTGATTCATCCATCATAGATCACATCGATTCATACCTAAGCATCTAGTATACCCTTTCGAGTTCTTTAGAAAATTTGAAATTACGCGCCGTCCTCACTACCTTACTCTTTTAATATTATCAATAGATGGCTTACGAAGATGATCTCCAACTCTTACAGAAATACTGCGTCTATCAAGACCGATGTCACAGTGAAGTGAGGTACAAGTTGATCTCTCTTAAAGTATATGGAGATAAGCTAGAGTCCATAATGGCAGATCTTATATCAGAAGGGTTTCTTGACGAAGAGAGGTATGCCATAAGTTATGCTCAAGGAAGGTGTAAAATCAAGAAATGGGGTCACAATAAAATCCGGCAAGGCCTATCATCGAAACAAGTCAGCTCATATTGCATTAAGAAAGCTCTTAACAGTATTGACAGAGAAATCTACATGAATAACTTGACGCACCTTATCGAAAGAAGGCTCTCTATTAAAAAAATTGAAAACGAATTCAATCGTAAGAAAGACATAGTTGATTACTGCCTAAGAAAAGGATATCTCTATGATGAAATACAAGAGGTATACAATCAGGTAAGTGAACAGTAGAGTTTTACTTATTGCTTACCAGCGTACCTATATTTTCTCCGCGGATCAGTCCCTTAAGGTTTCCATCCTTGTTGATATCGAACACTACTATAGGTAAGTTGTTTTCCTGACACATCGTGAATGCCGTCATGTCCATAACATTGAGACCCATAGATATAACTTCTGTGAAAGATATGTTTTCATACCGTTCTGCAGTAGGGTCTTTTTCTGGATCTGCAGTATAGATTCCATCGACACGTGTACCCTTTAATATTACATCAGCATTTATCTCATTGGCTCTGAGGGCAGCAGCAGAATCTGTTGTGAAATAAGGGCTTCCTGTCCCTGCAGAAAATATAACAACTCTTCCTTTTTCTAAGTGGCGTATAGCACGCCTTCTTATATATGGTTCTGCGATCTGACGCATCTCAATAGCTGAGATTAGTCTAGTAAATACACCATGAGATTCTAGCGCACTCTGGAGTGCCATACCGTTGATACAAGTTGCAAGCATACCCATATAATCTCCCTGAACTCTTTCTATACCAGATTGAGAGGCTTGTAATCCTCTGAATATATTACCACCGCCTATCACAATGGCAATCTCCACGCCCATCGATGACAATTGCTTAATCTGGGAAGCATAGTGAGTTAGCATTTCAGGGGCTATTCCGAATTCTTTTCCACCCATCAGTGACTCACCACTTAATTTCAATAAAACACGCTTATACTTCAATTCCATAATTCTCTTTTCTACGATTGATATTACTAACCAGGATCAAATATATATAACTTGCAGAATAAGTAATTCAGGTTCTAGGGCATAAAAAAAGGTGATTGAAATTCAATCACCTTTAAAAAATATTTTATCCAAGTCTCACATGCTTGAAGTCGGTAACGGATAATCCAGAATCAACTCCATCGAGATACTGACCTACCGTTTTTTTACTGTCCTTCACAAATGCTTGATTCATTAAGGTATTCTCCTTAAAGAATTTATTAAGCTTACCTGTTGCAATTCTTTCTAGCATCGCTTCAGGCTTCCCTTCTTTCTTAGCTATCTCCATTCCTATCTCAATTTCCTTGTCTATGACTTCTTGAGATACACCATCTTTATCTACAGCTACAGGTTTCATCGCAGCTACTTGCATAGCAACATCTTTTCCTGCGCTTTCATAAGAATCAGAAGACTTATTCAACCCTACGATTACACCAGCTCTATTTCCCATATGGATGTAAGAAAGTACCATAGGCGCTTCTAGTGTCTGATAATCTGCTAGTTCTATCTTCTCTCCTATCACACCTATCTGCTCAGTGATTTTATCTCCAAGGGCAATTCCTCCGAAATCGCTAGCAAGTAATTCTTCCTTACTTCCTGGAAATGATGTAAGCGCTAGATCTGCAATCTTATGAGTAAGATTAACGAAGTCCTCATTCTTAGCAACGAAATCGGTCTCACAACTTAATCGTATAACTACTCCTTTAGAATTATCAGAAGAAACTTTAGCAATTACAACACCTTCTTTAGCGTCTCTATCTGCTCTTTTAGCGGACAACTTCTGTCCTTTCTTTCTAAGAATCTCAATGGCCTTAGTGATGTCACCATTTGCTTCTGCAAGTGCTTTTTTACAATCCATCATACCAGCACCCGTCTGATCTCTTAGTGCTTTTACATCTTTAGCAGAGATTTTTACGTCACTCATTTATCTATAATTTATATTCTTGTTCTTTAATTTAATTAAGCTTTAGCTGTTGCTTCTTTAGTCTTCGCTCTTTCTTCGAGCCCTTCCTTAATTGCAGCAGTAACCGCCTTAGTGATTACTTCTATAGATTTAGAAGCATCATCGTTAGCAGGAATAGGAAAATCTACTAGATTAGGATCACTGTTGGTATCAACCATCGCGAATGTCTTTAGACCTAACTTCTTAGATTCTGCAAGTGCAATGTGCTCATGGTGGATGTCTACCATAAAAATTGCAGATGGCAATCTGTTAAGGTTAGCGATACCGCCTAGAACTTTCTCTAACTTATTTCTCTCTCTCTGAAGAGTTAGTCTCTCCTTCTTAGTAATGCTTGATAGAGAATTATCCGCTAGCATCTGATCGATGTTGTTCATTTTCTTTACAGATCTTCTAATCGTAGAGAAGTTAGTCATCATTCCTCCTAACCATCTTTCGGTAACGAATGGCATGTTGACACTTCTAGCTGCATTAGAAACAATCTCTCTCGCTTGCTTCTTAGTCGCAACGAAAAGGATTTTTCTTCCTGACTTAGCGATCTGCTTCATTGCAGATGCAGCGTCGGTCAAGCACTCAGAAGTCCTATTTAAATCTATAATATGAATCCCTTTTCTTTCCATAAATATGTAAGGAAGCATCTTAGGATTCCACTTTCTTTTCATGTGGCCATAGTGAACGCCAGCGTCAAGAAGTTCTTTATATGTAGGTGTACTCATTTCTTTATTGTTTTTAAAAAGTAGAAGGAAAAATAGATTAACGTTTAGAGAACTGGAAGCTCTTTCTTGCCTTAGGCTTACCGTACTTCTTACGCTCTACCACTCTTGCATCCCTTGTCATATACTTCTTCTCTTTAAGCGGTTTCTTGTAATCTTCGTTTAGTTTTACAAGCGCTCTAGATATACCTAGTCTAATCGCTTCTGCCTGTCCTTTAAAACCACCACCTGCAACTAGAACTTTTAAATCATACTCTGACTTAAGGTCTAGAATTACAAGAGGATCTATTACATTCTGCTGGATATTAGCCATCGGGAAGTAATCTTCGAATTTTCTTCCGTTGATCGTTATATCCCCTTTTCCTTTCATTAGGTATACTCTAGCAACCGATGCTTTTCTTCTACCTACAGTGTTAATCATTTCCATGCTTATTAAAATTTAAAGGGTTCAGGTTTCTGTGCTTGATGTGGATGCTCTGTTCCTTCATACACGTATAATTTTTTAAATACTGCTCTACCTAGTTTGTTTTTAGGAAGCATGCCTTTTACTGCTTTTTCTAAAATAGCGATAGGCTTCTTAGCCAGCATTTCTTCTGCAGTTCTTTCTCTCTGTCCTCCAGGATAACCAGAGTACCTCTGATAGATTTTCTGCTTCATCTTGTTTCCAGTAAACTTTACTTTCTCTGCATTAATTACAACTACGTAATCTCCTGTATCTACGTGTGGAGTAAAGCTAGGCTTATCCTTCCCACGCAGTACATCTGCAATCTTAGTAGCTAACCTTCCTACGATTAGTCCATCTGCATCGATGATGTGCCATTTTCTGACAACATCCTCCTTCCTAGCAGATTGAGTTTTATAACTTAATGTATTCACGTTGATATGTTTTTTCTTATCAATATTTATGTGCGCTCTTAAGCGGCTGCAAATGTAGCCTTCTTTTATCTTTAAAACCAACTTTTCCTGAGGTTTTTTTCGAATTTTATTTCATAACTATCTGATAAACAGTGAAATTTTCGCATCACTTTTTATACACCTTGCTTCTAAACAAGATAATTGACTACCTTGGCCGCTTACCCACAGAATCATTTTATGGAATCTAAGAAGATTCACAGAAGAAAATATGCTGTAAGAATATCGGAGCTCGATCACAATCGCAAGATGACACCTTATGCCATCACTCAATTGATGCAGGAAGTGGGTATGCAGCAGACCATAGAATATGGTGTAGCTACCTGGGATCTAGGTAATCATGCATGGATTCTTATCGCCATACATCTTCAAGTACACGAGTACCCATCTCATGGAGATACCATAACCATAGAAACATATCCTTCTGGATTCAATAAAATATATGCCTACAGAGATTATAAGATGTATAACGAAAAAGAAGAACTCATCGCTTCAGCAGCATCTACATGGACATATATAGATATGGTTAACAATAAGGTAGAGAAGATCCCAGAAGCGTTCCTACACTTAGTAGTCGATGATTCTGTAGATACACTTCCGATCTGTCAACGCAGAATTAAAGTGCCCACAGAAATGGAGCAGACTGACAGCATAACCATACATAACTACGACTTAGACTGGAACAATCATGTTAATAATAATCACTATCTGCGATTCATCCTCGGGAACACGCCGACAGAACTAGATGGTTATATACCTGCTTCTATCTCTATACAATACCTTAAGGATGCTTATGCAGGGGATGAAATTCTGGCTTTCGCCAAATATTCCGCTCCCCTCACCAGCCACCATACGCTTGTCAAAAAAGATGGCCAGACAGAAATCATTCGATCCTTGATTACCTGGAAATCCATTTCACAATAAATTGATTTCTTCCTACCTGATTCATTATTTCAGTTCAATTGGTGGAAAAAGTATAGTTAGAAATACAAGAAGGAACTCTACCTTTGTCCGATGGCCAGAAAAAAGAAAACTGTACAGGACGTAACCATTACCGGAATTGCAGATCGAGGAAAAGCGGTAGGAAGACAACCAGATGGAGCTGTGTGCTTCGTAGATGGAGCCGTCCCAGGAGATGTGGTCGACGTCCTTATCCTCAGGAAAAAGAAATCTTATGGCCAAGGCGTCGTTACTGCTTTCAAGAAATACTCAGAAGATCGAATAAAACCTACGTGCGATCACTTCGGTGTATGTGGTGGATGCAAGTGGCAGAACCTTTCCTATGAGGCACAACTTCGACATAAGCAACAAGTCATAGTGGACGCAATGTCAAGAATAGGCCACCTGCCTACATCAATTATAAAGCCCATCATAGGAAGTGAATTGACCTATCATTACAGAAACAAACTAGAATATAGTTTCTCAAGTAAGAGATGGCTTACAGAAGAAGAAGTTAAATCTGATGAAGAAATCATCAATGAAGGAGCCCTAGGCTTCCATAGAGCAGGTGCCTTCGATAAAGTGGTAAAAATCGATAGCTGTAAGCTGCAAGAAGCATTTACTGACACCCTTAGAAATTACATCAGAGACTTTTGCAAGAATAATGATTATTCATACTATGATGTCAGAAACCATCATGGCTTAATGAGGAATATGATATTCCGTAATAATCTAAGCGGAGAATGGATGGTCAACATAATTTTCGGGCGCGATGATGTAGAAAAACGCACCCTACTTCTTGATGACTTAGTCCAGAATTTTCCCAGAATTAAATCGTTGCATTACATGATCAACGAGAAGAAAAACGATTCCATATACGATCTCGATGCACACCACTATCATGGAGATCCTTACCTGATAGAGACCTTAGGAGATCGCAAGTTTCAGATCGGCCCTAAATCTTTTTTCCAGACGAATACTACGCAGGCTAAAATCCTCTATGATGTTGCAGCAGAGATGGCAGAATTATCATCTACTGATAATGTATATGACCTATATACTGGACTAGGATCAATAGCCTTGTACATCGCAGATAAGTGTGACCATGTTACGGGTATAGAAGAAGTGGAAGCAGCCATTTTTGACGCCCACCAGAACATGAAACTTAACAACATCGAGAATGCTACATTCTATGCGGGTGATGTCAAGAATATTCTTACTCCAGAATTTGCCAAAAGGCACGGAAAAGCAGATGTCGTTATTACTGATCCACCTAGAGCAGGCATGCACGGTGATGTCGTTAAGACCTTGCTTGATCTCGCTCCTCCTCGCATCGTGTACGTTAGTTGTAACCCTTCTACCCAGGCCAGAGACCTGGCCTTGTTATCAGAAAAATATGAGACCACGGCTATACAAGGTGTAGACATGTTTCCACACACCCATCATGTAGAAAGCGTAGCTTTACTTAAGTTGAAATAAGCAATGTTTTAAGATGGGTGATTTATGAAAAAAGCAATGTACATTTGCGTAAAGCGAAATCACCTTGTACAAGAAACTTCTCAAGCCATACTTCTTTTCCCTCTCTCCTGAGAAAGCACATTATCGGGCTATCAACTTGTTCGATACAGCTATGAAATTACCAGGAGGAAAATCTATTATCAATCAGTTGTATAACTACCAAGATCCCTCTCTTGAAAGGGAAGTCTGCGGATTGAAATTTAAAAACCCGGTAGGCCTAGCGGCGGGTTTCGACAAAGATGGAAAATTCTACCACCAGATGGCTAAACTGGGTTTCGGTTTTATTGAAATAGGAACAGTGACGCCCTTGCCGCAAGCTGGTAATCCGCAACCTCGATTGTTTAGATTACCATCCGATAGAGCACTCATTAACCGTATGGGATTTAACAATGATGGCGTAGACGCCATGGTTGCTCGCATCAAGAAAATGGGAAAACCGCAAGGAACAATTCTCGGTGGAAATATCGGAAAGAACAAGGTAACTCCTAACGATAAAGCCGTAGATGATTATGTCACTTGCTTTAAGAAACTAAGAAAACATGTAGACTACTTCGTCGTTAATGTCAGTAGTCCTAACACACCCGGACTACGCGAACTACAAGATAAAAAACCACTGACCCATATCTTATCCACACTTAAAGATCTAAATGCGTCTCGCGGAAAAAAGCGTCCTATATTTCTTAAGATCGCTCCTGACTTAACACGCAAACAACTAGATGATATCGTCGATATTGTACAGGACACACAGATCGAAGGCTTGATTGCAACCAACACAACCACCAATAGGTCTGGCTTAACGACCAGTGCTGATGAACTTTCAGAAATAGGTAATGGAGGACTAAGTGGTGCCCCGATTCAAAAAAAATCCAACAGTGTAATTACCCACCTTCGTAAAAAATTACCTGCTGACTTTCCGATCATAGGAGTAGGAGGAATCGACTCTCCGGAAGAAGCAGAAAAAAAGCTGAAGAAGGGAAGTACCTTGATACAAGTTTATACTGGATTCATATACGAAGGGCCAGGGCTTATCAAGCGGATTAATCAGCACCTTTCTAGCTAGTCGTTCTTGAGGTATTTTTTCCATATCGCATACGATGGAACTAGATATAGTGGATGGCAATATCAAGAAAATACGGCTATTACCATACAAGGCACGATCCAAGAGACACTGTCAGAAGTATTAAAAGCAGAAGCAACCATCATAGGTTGTGGTCGCACCGATGCCGGCGTACATGCAGAGAATTACATCTTCCACCTAGACGCTGACATTGAAATCAACCGTAGAAAAATAGAAATCATCAACCTCCGGTTACCCACTGATATCACCGTCTACGATGTTTATCCAGTATCGCAGAAAGCACATGCTAGGTTCGATGCCACGCACAGAACTTACCACTACTATTTTCATACCGTAAGGAACATATACTTAGATAGATACTCTACATTCATTCCTACGCAGAAGTTAGATCTCGAGGCTATGAATAGAGCAGCAACCCTAATCTCTGAAATTGAAGATTTCAGGTACATGTGTAAGACACCCTTGAAACACAATACTACTCTGTGTAAGGTCACAATGAGTTCCATAGATGTTATGGATGATGAATTATACAGATGGACCATTACAGGCAATCGGTTTCTGAGAATGATGGTGAGAATCTTATTCTACCATCTTTCAGAAATAGGAACAGGCGACCTAACCGTAGAAGCGTTCAGAGAGATCTTGCAAGGTGAGAGAAGTAGAAAAAAGAATGGCATAGGATATCCTCAAGGATTACATCTTGCAGAAATTCAGTACCCTTATATTTCAGAAAAATTAAACCTTTCGTTCTATAAAAGGAAGCAATCTAAGTAACACTTGATCAGCTTGTTTTTTTATAGCGGCAAGGGTCAGTGTCTCCTGGTATAATTCTTTATGAATTATACGATTGACCCATCCCGTTCCAGTTTCTACCATTTATTCTACATACACTTATAGTAACATCACATACACTAGTGCCAGAAACAACCACACAAAACAAGTCTATATCTTAAGTTTTTGTGCTCAGAATTTAATCGGCTAAATTGTAAAAAAAAAAATTATGAAATTACTTATTGGAATTCTATTGACTTGTCTGTCTACTTTCTACTATCCCAGTACGGATTGTAGCCTAGATAATTTTGTAGGAACGTGGAAAGGCGCTGTTGAATTTAATGGATCTGAATTGCCACAAGGGCCTTATGAATTTTCCCTTCATGAGGATGGTAAATCTTTAAGTTTAAAAGATGAAACAGGTGCAATATTTACACTCACTGTAGAGGGTTGTGAAGCTGTGAACCATGTACAAGAAGAAGGGATGGATATGGAGACCACTTACACCTTTTCAGAAGGTGATTTAAAAGTGATTTCTATCATCAAAATTTCTGACGGTGATGGAAATCTTCAAGAAATGAAAATGACGGGTAGCATGTCTAAAACGGAATAGAATTA
>CAZFJO010000012.1:7786-28598 GCA_964518915.1 uncultured Saprospiraceae bacterium | reverse complement strand
TTCCTAATGTGTGATTATCTGCAGACCATATTCTCACAACCATAAATAAAAAAAAAGCTCCCATTTTGAAATGGAAACCTTTCTGCTACCTCCAGGAATCGAACTAGTAGGGCTGCGTACAAGCAGTCCTCCAGGATTTTCAGTCCCCTTTTTTTCCTAATGTGTGATTATCTGCAGACCATATTCTCACAACCATAAATAAAAAAAGGCTCCCATTTTGAAATGGAAACCTTTCTGTGGTACCTCCAGGAATCGAACCAGGGACACCAGGATTTTCAGTCCTGTGCTCTACCAACTGAGCTAAGGTACCGTATGCTTACATTGTAAGCGCCGGCAAATTTAGACTCTTTTTTTATTTAAGCAAAGATTTAACGGGGAATTTAAGAAAGGATAAAAATATTCTAAATCCAGATAATCGGTTCTACAACCATCTAGTAAGGCATCATGTCCAGAGAGTAATTCTTCATGTAGCAAGGAGGAACTTCTATTAATTTCAATCAAAACCATAAAACGGGGCTATATATAACATTCTCTGAAGGGCTTTCATAATAGCGGAAGGACCAGATAAAGAACTAGGAAAATGCTTACATGAAATAAAAGAAGAAATTGATTAAATTGTGTGGGTGACAATAACGGTATTCTTTAATGTAGAAAATCTATGATCCCTCCTCTAGAAAGCAATTGCTTAATATTAATAGGTCATGTAAAGAATCCTATCATCCTCTAAAACTCATTCCTCATGCTTAAAATATTCATACTAGATGATGAGAAAAAAGCCATTGATAATCTACTATATCTATTAGAAAATAACTTTGAGGAAAGGTTTATTATAGAATCATCGCATGCACCACTCGAAGCCGTACAGCGGATTCACGATTTCAACCCAGATTTACTGTTTTTAGATGTTCAGATGCCCCACTTAGATGGATTTGCTTTTTTAAAAGCACTGGGAGAAATAAACTTTGAAGTAATATTTATAACCGCTTATGAGCAATACGCCATCGAAGCCATCAAGGTAAGTGCACTAGATTACTTGGTCAAGCCTATCGACACAGATGACCTGAAGGAATCGTTGCTCCGGTACAATAAAAAAAGAAGCCATCCTGCAGAATTACTCAATGAGCCATCAATATCTAATGGTAGACTGGCCATACACCAGATTGATGGGGTGCATTTTATCGTTCTGGGTAACATCATAAGAATGGAATCAGATGGCAATTACACGAAGATATATTCAGAAAAAGAAAATTACCTTATCAGTTCTAAAACCTTAAAGACCTACGAAGAACTGCTTAGCCATCAAGGTTTCATCCGCATCCATAATTCTCATATGGTAAATATGGAAAAGATAAAATCTATCTTAAAGAATGAGATATTAATCTTAATAGACGGCACCCAACTCCCTATTTCTCGAAGAAGAAAAAAAGACCTACGGGAAGCCATAGGCCTAGAATAATGCCTAGATCTATAGCTTAATTTTACCTGAAGAAAACATTCCCATAAGATAGAAGCTGTATCCGTTGTATATCTTTATCTTGCAATTTTAATATTGCACGAGATACGCTTAATATAGAAGGATGAAAATCTACAATCTAGATAAAATCATATACCTGCCCCTAGTACTTATTGCAGCGCTTATTCTATATCTAGGGGAGTCCACAGGTAATAGAGATATGACTATCTGGATTTTCGTTCCAGTAGTATTTATGGTTATTACGTACTTATTCAGTCCGCAGATCAATTTCTGGTGGCATAAGAAATATCCTATTCCGCTCGACCCTAAGGTGAGACAATGGTTGCAAGGATATTCCCCCTTCTATCAATCTCTAAGTTCCGATGACCAAGAAAAATACGACACCCGCTTGAATCTATATATAGAAGGAAGAGAATTTAAATCTGTAGGTAGGGAAGTAAGAGACGTGCCAGAAGATGTAAAAGGCATGATAGGATCCATTCCTATTATGATGGGTCTACACGAAGATGATTTTCTTATTGGAGACTGGGATCGAGTATATTTATATAAGCACCCGTTCCCTAGTCCTGCCTATCAGTACTTACATACTGTAGAGGTTAATCATGAAGACTTGGTAATTATTTTTTCGCTGGAACACCTTCTACCTGGATTGGTCAGGCCTCAAGAATGCTACAATATTGCCATACAAGCATTTGCGGAAGCGTATATAGACACCAAGAAAATATCCCTTTCTGATTTCAGCAATTACGGATGGAAAGAAGTAAGTGAAGTCACTGGATGGAAAGAATCATTTATTACAGAATACACAGGACACCCTCACTTAGATATGCGTGCAGTCTGGGTGACTATATACCACACCTTTCCTGTAGCGCTCAGCCAGAAGTATCCAGATATCTATAACGATATATCTGCTCACTTTCCTAACATCCCCTCTCTATGAATTACGACTGGACTGACACAGCCATAGGTCGATGTTATGTATCGGCATCTGATGATGGAGTCACTTCATTAAAGTTGCTGGACACAGATCAAGTCTCAGATCGCTTTCCTAATAAGCACACCGACAAGGCCCTAGACGAACTTATACAATACTTCGACGGCGAATTAAAAGAATTTTCTGTGACCCTACATATGGTAGAAGGAACCCCATTTATGAAGCAAGTGTGGAAGTACTTACTGACCATACCTTATGGACAAACAGTTTCTTACCTGGACATAGCGAGGTACTTAGACAATGAAAAAGCCGTCAGAGCAGTCGGTATGGCCAATGGTAAAAACCCAATCCCTATAATCGTTCCATGCCATAGAGTAATCGGTAGCAATGGAAGTCTGGTAGGTTATGCATCAGGATTAGACATTAAGAAACACTTGCTAAGGATCGAGAATCCTAAAAATTTCGGTATTCAGTCAAGCTTGTTCTGAAGTGGAATTATAGCGGTAGTTGGGACGATGTGCTTAAATTAAAAAAACGGTAATCAGTTATTCTTAAAATCGGCAGTTAAACTAAATGATGGAACCTCTGCTTTAAAAATCTGATTGCTTACTAAGTCTTCCATCTCAAAATGTCCTTCCATCTTTCCAGTTGGAAACTTGAGAGGACACCATGAAGCGTAGGTATGGGTACCACCGGGCTCTATAACTGGTTGCTCACCGATGACTCCATCGCCTCTTACCATTCTCTTGCTACCATCTCCATCTGTAATGATCCATTCTCTTCTCAATAATTGCACGGTTGTGTCTCCTGTATTATTGATAGATACTTGATAACTATGTACATAATTATTCAGAGAAGAATTACTGGCAGAAACTTCATACCTAGGTCTGACACTTACGCGTATACCTCTTGTTATGGCAGAGACCTTATTCATTTCACTGTTCCTTTATCCATATCTAAAAACTGCATCACAATATCTTCTGCTTTCTTGAGGGTAACTTCAAGCGTATCATTAATCAATACAGCATCGAAGCTTTCTTCATAAGTAAGCTCTCTCTTAATGCGTTTAATGCGCTGCTTGAGGCTGGATGCAGACTCGGTCTTTCTAGCCTTCAATCGTTTTACTAGTTCAGAAAAAGAAGGTACTTTAATGAAGACTGCAAGGGCGTAATCCTTATACATCTTCTTAAGATTCGTGGCACCATTCACTTCTATATCAAAAACAATGTGCTTACCCGACTCCCATACTCGATCCACTTCTGATTTAAGTGTGCCGTAAAACTGGTTGTCATATACCTCTTCCCATTCTAGAAATGCTCCCTCGTCTATCTTCGTTCTAAATTCTTCTTCAGATAAAAAGTAATAATCCTTGCCTTCTACTTCATGCGGCCTTTTCTCTCTGGAAGTCGCAGAGACAGAAAAATCAAGAAAATCATACTTTTTCAGAAGGTGTCTAACTACCGTTGTTTTTCCTGACCCAGAAGGTGCAGTAAAAATGAACATCTTATGATTCTTATTCTTACTCATTTTTCTTAAACCACATTAGCCAGTTGTTCCTTAATCTGTTCTAATGCATCTTTCATAGATACTACGATCTGCTGGATTTCAGAATGCTGAGCCTTAGCTCCTAGTGTATTGATTTCTCTTCCCATCTCTTGTGAGATAAATGAAAGCTTCTTCCCTTTAGAAATATCCTCTCCACCGATTACATCGTGGAAGAATTTACAATGTTGTTCTAGTCGGACTTTTTCTTCATTGATGTCAAGCTTCTCAACATAAAACAAAACTTCTTGCTCGAAACGATTCTGATCAACTTGCCCGTTACTGAGAAATTCTTTCAAGTTTTTAGACAACCGCTTTCTCAGGTTCTCTATCCGATCACCTTCATATGGTAATATAGATTTCAAACTGCTCCGAATAAAGTCTACATTAGAAATCAGATCCTTATACATGGCCTCGCCTTCTTTAGCCCGGAAAGCATTGAGATTCTTAACTGCTTCTGAAGCCGTCTGCTTTACAATAGACCATTCATCGTCACTGATAGAAGCTTCATTGTTGATTACTACATTAGGAATTCTGAGTATCCCTGCGAATAAATCTTCATCCGTCGTGTAGTTAAGTTCTTCTTTAAGATCGGTGAGTTGACGGAAGTAATGCTTAAATAAGGCTTTATTAAGTGCATAATCATCCTCTCCATTACCTGCGTCTACGTCAATCTGTACATCCATCTTACCTCTGTGAGAATCTTTTAAGATGAGATTTCTCAGGTCGATCTCTTTTTCACGATAGTTATTAGGCGCCTTTATGCGGATGTCTGTGGTCTTCCCATTGAGCGATCGTATTCCAATCTGTATGTTCTTACCATTAAATTTTCCACTTGCTTTACCATAACCCGTCATCGATAAGATCATATACTTCTTTTTTAGAGAGGGCAAATATAAGCCTTCCGTAGAGATTCTATCATTAGTTTCTAATATCATATTTAATAGAGTGAAATAGGCTTATTTATCCCTGCCACCCATATGTATTATATATATGTAAGCCATATCATTGTATACTAGCCGATTAAAAGCTTGTAAATGAATCAATTAAAGTGAATTTCCTGTGAAAAAACTATAAATAATATTTTTCATTCTCATTTTTATTGCGAAATTTGCCATCCCTTTTAGAAAGGGTGACTAAAAATTCACTTAACTAACTATAAATCAAGATATAAGAATGAGGAAAGCGGACTTAGTAGCGACGATTTCAGAAAAAACAGGAGTACCTAAAGTTGATGTATTGGTTTCATTAGAAATGTTCTTTAGTGAAGTAAAGAACTCACTTTCCAGTGGAGAAAACGTATACGTAAGGGGATTCGGATCATTCGTTATAAAGAAAAGAGCGAAGAAAATAGGTAGACACATCAAGAAGAATGAGGCTATCGAAATTCCAGAACACTATATCCCATCCTTTAAGCCTGCTAAGATATTCGTAGATCAAGTAAAGGAGAACGTTACTTCATTACCGGATGAAAAGTAATGGTATAAAAAAACAACAGGTTATATCTGTAGCCGTAAGTATGATAGCACTTGCTTTCTTATACTTTAGTTTCGATATCGCCCCTAAAAAAAATAAGGATCTGGAAAAGTCCAGAACCCTCAATGCTGAAGCAACAAGCATTCAGAATCTTGTCAGAGAAGCTAGAACTGTAATCGGAGATGATTTTAAGATTATAGAAGCGTTGATGATAGAATTAGATGATGCACAAGAAGACAGCCTCAGGATTAAAGTAGAAGAAAGAATAGCTTCACAGTGGTATGAACTCGGACATCCAGAGATTTCTGCATATTATGCACAGGAAATTGCGGAGAAAAAAGAAAATGCCGATAGCTGGTCAATTGCAGGGACTACATATATCATTGCAATGAAAGGAACAGAAAAAGAAAAAGTCAAGACATGGACTTTTAATAGAGCTGTGGGAGCATTTGAGAACGCGATAAGTATAGATCCAGAAAATATCGACCATAAAATTAATCTGGCGCTTACTTATGTAGAAAATCCTCCTACAGAAAATCCGATGAAAGGAATAGTAAGTCTCAGAACATTGAACGAAAAATACCCGGATAACGTTAAAGTGCTTAATCAGCTAGGTAGACTATCGATCCAGACCGGACAGATGGAAAATGCCTTAAAGCGATTAAAGTCCGCTGAATTAATAGAAAGTAATAATAAGACGACGCTATGCTTACTTGCAGAAACCTATATAAAACTAGGTGATCAAGAAAATGGAAAAGTCTATCAAGATAAATGTTTAAATAATAAAAATTAAAAACTAGGAATTATGCCTTGTGGTAAAAAAAGAAAACGACATAAGATCTCTACTCATAAAAGAAAGAAGAGACTTAGAAAGAACAGACATAAGAAGAAGAATAGATAGTATTAAGTAACTATCAATAAGAGATATGCAACTGGGCAGAGTCCCAGTTGCATCTTTTCTAGAATGGAACTGGTGGCTGGCTATAACCTCAACATCCCGATATAATGCCAAAGATTTTTAACCCTAAGCCAAGAAGAGTAGAGAATATACTTAGCAGCTAAACCTAAAAGCCCTTCCCCCTAACCATCTAGTTTTCTATAGAGAAGTCCTCTCGTTGATGCTAAAGCAATAGCTGTGGATAAAGAATTAATAATTAATTCATCCCCCACAGAAGTAGAAATAGCTTTACTAGAGAATAGTAAGCTTGTAGAAATACATCGTCAAAAGACGGATAACAACTTCGCTGTGGGCGATATTTTTCTGGGTAGTATTAAAAAGTTGATGCCTGGGCTCAATGCGGCATTTGTCGACATAGGCCATAGAAAAGATGCATTCTTGCATTATACAGACATCGGTCCCCAGATTATATCTCTGAAGAAGTACACACAGATGGTCATCGATAAAAAGATGAACACCTCTTCCTTAGAGACTTTTAAACAAGAACCGGATAATCCGAAAAATGGAAAAATAGACCAGACTTTCAGAAAGAATGATGAAGTCCTGGTACAAGTTCTAAAAGAACCTATTTCAACTAAAGGCCCTAGACTCACCTGTGAGATTACGATCCCTGGTAGATATATTGTCATTACTCCATTCAATGATGTAATTGCCATATCCAAGAAAATTTCAGATCCTGAAGAAAGAAAAAGATTAAAAGTTCTTATCAGCAGTATCCGACCTAAGAAGTTCGGCGTAATCGTAAGAACGGCTGCATCGGGTAAGAAAGTAGCAGATCTACATACTGAAATCAGACAACTGGAACAGAAGTGGGATTCTATATATCAAGAACTCTATGCCAATAGGAAGCCGCAGAAACTGCTCAGCGAAGTAGATAAAACGACTGGCTTATTGAGAGACATCCTTGAAGAAAACTTCAATAAGATCGTTGTTAACGATCACCAGATGTATAAAGGGATTAAAACTTTCCTAGGAGAGATTGCTCCTAAAAAAGTCAATATCGTCAAAGAACATAAGTCTCAACGACCTGTGTTCGATTCATTCGGTATTACAAGGCAGATAAAAGCCTCATTCGGTAAGACATCTACTATGAGTAGTGGCGCTTATATCGTTATGGAAGGTACAGAAGCCATGCATGTAATTGATGTCAATAGTGGCCCTAAAATGCAACGCAAGTCGCAGGAAGAAGCTGCACTAGCCGTCAACATGGAAGCTGCTGAAGAGATTTCTAGACAACTGCGCTTAAGAGATATAGGAGGTTTAATCATCATCGACTTCATCGATATGAGGCACTCTGATAACAAGACGAAACTGTTACGCCACATGAAGGATCTGATGCTTACTGATAGAGCTCAGCATACGATACTTCCCTTGAGCAAGTTTGGGTTGATGCAGATTACCAGACAGAGAGCAAGACCTGAAGTGAAAATAGACACATCAGAAGTATGCCCTACTTGTAGAGGAACAGGAAAAGCACAACCAACATTGTTGATCTCAGATGACATAGTACGTGACTTAGATAATATAATCAGGTCTAGACCAAGATCTAAGATTTCTATGGTCGTCCATCCTTATGTATACAGTTATCTTAAGAAGGGATTACCCAGTATACAGATGAAATGGATTCTGAAATATAGCAAGTGGATTGTAATAAAGCAAGATGCTAATTTCGCCATCAACGAGTATAAGTTCTACGATAGTAGAAACGATGAGATAAGATTGTAACCCATCTCCTTCGATAGTTTTATACCTTGTGGAATGGTCAGTGGACTTCCATACATTATTCAATCGCGACGTGTTCTAGTAGCACCGCTGAACTGGGGGCTAGGTCATGCGACAAGGTGTATTCCTATTATTAGAGATTTAGTACTCAATGGAAAGGAAGTTTATATCGCTTCCGATGGAGAAGCATTGGTTTTATTGCAGAAAGAATTTCCTGACCTTCCCTCGATTGTTCTTCCCAGCTATGACATCTATTATAATGGCACGTCCATGCTACTAGATATGTTAAAATCAGGCCCTAGAATATTGAAAGCAATAAAGGCTGAAAACAATAAGACAAGAGAAATCTGCAAGCAATATAGGATTGATGCGATAATATCCGATCACCGATATGGAGTACGGAATAAAAAGATTCCATCTATCATTGTGGCGCATCAATTATATATACCCTACCCTACGGAGGCAATAGCAAGAGTGATATCCCGGGTAAATAAAAACCTTATACGTAAGTTTAATTCTTGCTGGATTCCTGATTATCCCCCACCTTCTAGTCTGGCTGGAAAAATCAGCAATACTGAAGGCCTCCACGATTTTCATTATTTAGGACCTCTAAGTAGGCTGGAAAAACAGGATAATGTCCCAGTTAACCTTTTCGTTGCTGCCATCCTCTCTGGACCAGAACCCGCAAGAAGTAAACTAGAAAGAAAATTAATACCCATTGTCAGAGCGCACAACGGCTTGCTTGTAAAAGGAAAACCAGACCTCGATCAAGGAACTGAGTCAGATATAATCCCGTTTCTAGGTAGTGAAAAATTAAATAAATTAATCCTATCTACTGAGTGGGTCATATGTAGGTCTGGTTATACGAGTATTATGGATCTTATGAAACTCGATAAGAAAGCCATCCTTATTCCTACTCCTGGACAGCCGGAGCAATTGTACTTAGGCGATTATCTCAGCCATAAACATCCAGAAAAATTCTTCTTGGTTAAAGAAGATGAAACGGATAAAATACTTTCCATTTTAAGTGCTCAATCTTAATAATCATTAACTCAGCTTATCCAGAATCATTGTTGATATTCTTTCCCTAGACTATTGTAATGCTTACCTTTGCCCTCGCTTTAAATCATGTGATAATTAATTAAGAATAGAATATGTATAGATCGCACCACTGTGGAGAGTTAAGAATCTCAGATGTAGGAACAGAAGTTACCCTAAGCGGATGGGTACAGAAGAGTAGAGACTTAGGGGGTATGACATTCGTAGACTTGAGAGATAGGTATGGCATTACTCAACTTGTTTTCAATATGGATGATAATGAGCAGTTGTGCGTAGAAGCTAGAAAGCTAGGAAGAGAGTTCGTAGTTAATTGCCATGGAATTGTACGAGAAAGATCTAATAAAAACCCTAATCGAGACACGGGAGATATAGAAATCGAAGTGACTGCACTTAAGGTTCTTAACGCTTCTCAGACGCCTCCGTTTACCATCGAAAACGATACAGATGGAGGAGATGAATTGAGGATGAAATATAGGTACCTTGATATAAGAAGAAAGCCTATACAGGAAAATTTAATCTTCCGATCTAAGCTTGCACTAGAGACAAGGAAGTACCTCGATGGGGATGGCTTTATAGAAATAGAAACTCCATTCTTAATTAAGTCTACCCCCGAGGGAGCTCGAGATTTCGTTGTTCCTTCTAGGTTAAATCCTAATGAGTTTTACGCCCTTCCACAATCGCCACAGACCTTTAAGCAGATTCTGATGGTTGCGGGTATGGATAAGTATTTTCAGATTGTAAAATGTTTTAGAGACGAAGACTTAAGAGCAGATCGCCAGCCAGAATTCACACAGATAGATTGCGAGATGTCTTTCGTAACGATAGAAGATATTCTTCAGACATTCGAAGGCTTAACCAAGCATTTATTTTCTTCTATGAAGGGGATCGAACTGTCTGAATTTCCGCGTATGTCTTATGACGATGCACTTGCACAATATGGTTCTGATAAGCCAGATTTAAGGTTCGGTATGGAGTTCCATGATTTAAGTGATCTCGCTCAAGGCAAAGGTTTTTCTGTATTCGATAATGCAGAGTGTGTAATCGGAATAGTCGCTCCAGGTATTGCTGATAGTTATTCCAATAAGGATATGAAGAAACTGACAGAATGGGTACAGAGACCTCAGATCGGAGCCAAAGGACTGGTATATGTAAAACTTCAAGAAGACGGAAGTATTAAATCAACGGTAGGCAAGTTTTACGATGATGATGCGCTCAGATCCTGGGCTGAAAAAATGGGTGCTAAACAAGGAGATGTCATCCTCATTCTATGCGGAGAAACTGAGAAAACCAGAAAGCAACTGGGAGAACTGAGGCTAGAGATGGGAAGAAACTTAGGCTTGATAAAAGAAGGTGATTTTAAACCTCTATGGGTAATCGATTTTCCATTGCTTGAGTGGGACGAAGAGTCAGAAAGATTCCATGCTATGCATCACCCGTTTACTTCTCCTAAGCAAGAAGACATAGATAAGATGTTATCGGGAGATCATGCAACTATGAAAAGCTTAAGAGCAGATGCATATGACCTTGTGATCAATGGATCAGAAATCGGAGGTGGATCTATAAGAATCCATGACCGCGCACTACAGTCTAAGAATTTTGATTTGCTTGGTTTTACTAAAGAAGAAGCAGAAGCACAGTTTGGATTCTTGATGGGATCATTTGAGTATGGAGCGCCTCCCCATGGAGGAATTGCATTTGGCTTCGACCGGTTGAGTGCAGTCATGAATGGACAATCAAGCATCAGAGATTTTATCGCTTTTCCTAAAAACAATCAAGGAAGAGACATGATGATCGATGCACCTTCTCCAGTGGATAAGCAGCAACTTGATGATTTACACCTCAATATGATTCCTAAGGAATAGGGTTACCGTTTTCCAGAAATCACCACAACGATTTCTCCTTTTAATTTTCTTTCCTTAATACGCTGAGACACCTCAAGTGCTGTACCTCTTATAACTTCTTCGTACACCTTGCTTAGTTCTCTCACTATGGCGACTTGTCTTTCTTCTCCACAATAAAGTCTGACTTCTTCTATGCACTTGTTTATTCTATGTGGGGATTCATAGAGGGCTATGGTTGAAGACATTTGCGCAAGCGCTTCCCACCTGGTCTTCCTCCCTTTCTTATGTGGTAAGAATCCCTCGAAATAAAACTTGTCACATGGCAATCCAGACATTACCAGTGCAGGAATAATGGCTGTAGGACCTGGAAGAACTGTCACTTCTACGCCGGCATCTATACACGATCGTACAAGTAGAAATCCAGGATCTGATATACCTGGAGTACCTGCATCAGAAATCAATGCGATGCTTGATCCTCCAGTCAGGCGCTCTACATATTGATCCACCGTTTTATGCTCATTGAATGCATGATATGCACTCATCTTAGTTGTTATCTCATAATGTTTTAGGAGGTGACCGCTAGTACGTGTGTCTTCTGCAAGTATCAGGTCCACGTCTTGTAGAACCTTAACCGCACGATACGTGATGTCCTCAATATTACCGATCGGCGTGGGAACTAGATACAACACGGGTTATGTACCTTTAAGGATTTTCAGACTGAGATCAAGGCTTCCAGCAGAATGGGTCAGAGCACCTACAGATACGAAGTCTACTCCAGTCTTAGCAATGGCTCTTACCGTTTTCAGCGTTACGCCTCCAGATGCTTCTGTCTCGAATCGCTTACCCACAGTTGCGACTGCTTCTGCAAGGATAGGAACTTCGAAATTATCTAGCATAATCCGAGTTACTTGACCGACTTGCAATACTTCATGTAACTCTACTAAGTTTCTTACTTCTACCGTGATTCCTAGATCCTTATTATGCGTCTTCTTATACGCAACCGCTTTTTCTACAGCTGCAGTGATGCTTCCGCAAGCGTCGATATGATTGTCTTTAATCATCATCCAGTCGTACAAGCCGTCTCTGTAATTGGTACAACCGCCTATGCGTACAGCCCATTTTTCCATAAATCGAAGAAGGGGTGTCGTTTTTCTAGTATCGAGTATCGTCACCGGAATCCCTTCTACTTCAAATGCAAATCGGCTGCTCAAGGTAGAAATTCCACTCATGCGTTGCATGGTATTAAGCACCAGGCGTTCTGCCTTCAGTAGAGCTTGAGAATTACACGTAACATAAAACGCTACATCACCATACTTTATATCCTGGCCATCTTCGATTAGGATTTCAATTTCTGCAGATGGGTCTACGTGCTGGAAGACACGCTTAGCGAAATCTACGCCGGCAATTACACCTTCGTCCTTAACCAGCAACTTAGCTTTACTTGTATCATCACTCGGTATACAAGCCAGTGAAGTATGATCACCATCACCTACATCTTCAGCAAGAGCTGCTATTATAAATTCATCTATTTTTTCTGTGGATATCCCTTCCATAATGCTATGTCTATTTCTATTAAGTCGTGCAAAAGTACAATTATTAAAACAAAGATGCACAGACGATTTTCTATTCTGGAATCAAGATTGCCATTATATTATATACGATATTCATTCTTAAACACGTATAATGTACATGGTTCTACCTACAGATTATAGAACCCAGAATAATATGATTATGCCATACCTATTCGTTATGGCATAATTATAGAACGACGAAGCTTATGACTACTATAAAAAACATCCTCTCTGTTTCATTCTGTGCTGCCATTATAATTATGCTTACCCAATGCAAGTCTGAAGTTGCCGAAACTGTGCCCGATGTAAGTGATGTAGAAGTTACTTATGAAATGATAAGGTATGAATCACTGCTTTCTGACCTAGATACACTAAATCTTGAAGCAGGTTTCAATCAACTAAGAGAAAAACATCCTCAGTTTACAGACTTATATTTTAACAATGTAATTCCGATATCCAGTCAAGGTCAGTACGATGATGTATTTATATCTGAGCTCGGAGGGTTTCTTAAAGACAAGAGAATCAGAAAACTGATGGATACCATTGATATACTTTTTCCAGATTTTCAAGAAGAATATCAAGCACAATATGATCAGGCGTTTAAGTTACTTAAGCACTACATTCCAGCGTTTCAAGAACCTAATGTGTACACGCTGATTTCAGAATATGCTTATCAGCACTTTTTATTTCCCGATGCGAAGAGAGATGGACTAGGAGTAGGATTAGATATGTATCTGGGGCAATCGTTCGATTACAAGCGGATTGATCCTACGGCGACCAGTTTCAGTGATTATTTTACTAGGACTTTCAGTAAGGAACACATCTTAAGAAAAAGCATGAAAGCCATACTAGAAGACATAATGCCGCCACCTGCTGGAAATACGATGCTAGACTTAATGATTCACAATGGAAAGTATCTATATATCCTAGATAAGGTGTTACCAGAAGCGCATGATTCTGTCATTATGGAATATAGCACCACTCAGATGGAATGGGCAAGTAACAACGAGCTTGAGATGTGGGCATTCTTTTTCAAGGAGAAGCTCTTCTATGAAACCAACATGATGACGATTAACAAGTACGTAAATCCTAGTCCAGATTCACCCGGAATGCCAGAAGAAGCCCCGGGTAGAACAGGCAATTATATGGGCTGGCAGATTGTAAAAACATATATGAAAAAGTATCCTCAGACAACGATTACAGAGCTTGTATCTATAGGGGATGCCCAGCAAATAATGGATAAATCTCGATACAAGCCTAAAAAACCATAGCTGATGCACTTCACTGCTTCTATTTCAGGCATAAAACTTGTATTTTAGTATCTAGTTAATAAAGTGATTTAAATAATTGTAACCATGTCAGAAAGAGCCATACCTCTCGTTGATCTATCCAAGTGGGTCCACGGTAATGCAGATGAAAAGAAAGCGTTCGTTAATGAAATAGGAGAAGCATTCCACGAAGTGGGCTTCGTCAGCGTCGTGAATCACGGAATCGATCTAGAACTCGTAAGTAAGTTCTATACCTCTAGTAAGGAGTTTTTCTCTCTTCCAGTAAGCTTGAAAAGGTCATATGAAGTAAAGGATCTGGCAGGTCAGCGTGGATATACGTCCTTCGGGAAGGAGCACGCTAAGCAATCACAAGTTGCAGATCTTAAAGAATTTTTCCAGATTGGTCAGTGGGTTTCCTCAGATGACCCTATGAAAGCAGAGTATCCAGATAATGTCAAGGTAGAAGAAGTATCAGATTTCTACCAGCTGGGAAAAGACTTGTACAAGTCCTTCGAATCTTCTGGTGGGCATCTCTTAAGAGCCATCGCAATCCATCTAGGACTGAGTCAAGATTACTTCGATGATAAAATAGAAAAGGGAAATAGCATACTCAGAACAATCCACTATCCACCTATTACGGAGGAGCCTAGGTCTGCAATCCGAGCAGAACAACATGAGGACATTAACTTGATTACCTTACTTGTCGGTGCATCAGCTGGAGGCTTACAGTTACTCACAGCAGAAGGAGAATGGCTGGACATAGTACCTGGAGAAAATGAAATTGTGATTAATGTAGGAGATATGCTCCAGCGATTGACTAATAATTACTTAAAGTCCACCACCCATAGAGTGGTTAATCCTCCTAAAGAGGAATGGCATGTACCTCGACTGTCTATACCTTTTTTCTTACACCCTAAAGGAAACATGTCTCTGAATTGCCTACCGTCATGCATCACCGATGAAAGACCACTCGCATACGAGCCGATAACTGCAGGTGATTATCTTGATGAAAGGTTGAGAGAAATAGGATTAAAAAAATAAGAAGGCCTAATTTAAACCCTTATTAGCTGCCATCTGTCTAATAATAAAGAACGCCCTTTGACTTATCAAGCCATTTAGCGTATCTTTACATACTATAATTAACGAAAACAATTAATGATGACACTATTTGCATTGTTCTTAGGAGGTCTAGGTGGACCAGAAATCCTTTTAGTCGCTTTCGTTGTTTTACTTCTATTCGGTGGTAAGAAACTTCCGGAATTGATGAAGGGTCTTGGAAAAGGCATCAGAGAATTCAATAACGCTAAGGCGAATATTGAAACGGAAGTAAAAGAAAGCATGAAGGAAATAGAAGACGGAAAGTAACGGTATTATACCTTATAAAATTATAACTATCAAGCAAGTCTGATTTTCAGGCTTGCTTTTTTATTGCTACTAGCATGCAAGCATCTATCATAAACCAATATAGACCGTAGATCTCGTTAATTTAAGATAGAAGCAACTGCACGCTTAGTCTGATTTTAATCAGATAATTAGGTAACTACTTCAACATGAAAAAAGAGTCTCCGTGTTGTTTTAAATAATATATAATCAGGATTAAAACATGCGGAGTGGATAGCAAGATGATAAATAAAGGAGTGATTCTCTGAATCGAATTCTAGATACCATAACATATGTCCTGATGGATATATCTATTTTATCTTA
This sequence comes from uncultured Saprospiraceae bacterium, assembly GCA_964518915.1. Lineage (GTDB taxonomy): Bacteria > Bacteroidota > Bacteroidia > Chitinophagales > Saprospiraceae > JABDLO01. The sequence goes on along the minus strand of CAZFJO010000012.1, from coordinate 13,049 downwards.
CCTGGATTATCCTTGATAAAAGCATCCCATCCTGTATACTTCTTCTTACCTACGACTCCATTACTCTGGTGATAATGACAGACTGCTGCGCCGAGTGCATCCGTAGCATCGAGATACTGATCTTTAAGGTTTACATCTAGTATGGAATTAAGCATGGCAGCCACTTGTTCCTTAGAAGCATTGCCATTGCCTGCGACAGACTGCTTAATCTTTTTAGGAGAATACTCTGTGATGTTAAGGCCCATGGTAATTCCTGCTGCCATGGCGACCCCTTGTGCCCTCCCTAGTTTAAGCATAGATTGTACATTCTTGCCATAGAACGGTGCTTCTATCGCTAATTCTTGAGGCAGATAAGTTTCGATAATCTCTTGTAATTGAAGAAAGATTTCCTTCAGTTTTTCTGTATGCTCCTTGAAAGACTTAAGCTTCAATACACCCATTGTTACTAATTTCATCTCTCTGCCTCTGATTTCAAGTACGGCATATCCCAGAACATTGGTTCCAGGATCAATTCCTAGTATTTTATAATTGTCTTTCACTTCCGCGTAAAGGTAAGAGATATCTGATTATATCATATAGAATTATCATATGTTGTACCGCTGAATATAAACCGCTTATATTTGCCATCTAGGCACTTTATGATAGATTCAGGAAAACACTATAGCAGCACAAGGAAGTACGGCATTATGGCTCTTAAGTTTCTTGTTGTTATTATAATAGGGATACTATTATATAGACAAGTATTCTATAAGAAAAACGTCGACGAGTTATACGCTACCTTCTCTGATCAATTCACCTCATCTGGAGCCATCTACCTACTCATTCCATTCTTCGTATTAATGATTATCAATTGGATGCTCGAGGCAAAAAGATGGCAGATAATCACAAGTTATTTTAAGAAATACAACCTCTATGATTGCCTTAAGATGGTTATCGTGGGCATAACTTTTGGTGTGGTGACCCCATCAAGAATAGGAGAATATGGTGGGAGATTCTACATGATGGAACCTGACCACCGCTGGAAAGCCATCTCAGGAACGCTTGTAGGCAGCATCGCACAGAATATCGTTACTGCCATGATGGGATTACTAGGTGCGTGGTATCTATACGCATATGGATCTGAAATAGCTGCTTATATCACAGGTTCATTATTTGCCATAGGGATTGTGGGTATGTTGATCGGCTTATATGTTTATTTTAATATTTCAGGTTTAGAAAGGATTATCAATTGGTTGCCAGAAAAAATCAACAAAGAGAAATGGCGAAATCAGATTCATTTTCTTGTTGATTTAAGGCGACGAGATCAGTGGCGCATTCTGGCCATTTCTGTCCTGCGGTACTTGACTTATTTTACCCAGTATTATTTATTGATTCGATTCTTCGGTATTGATGTAAGCATGCTGATGGCACTTGCGATCATAGCACTGATCTTACTGATTCAATCGGGTTTGCCTCTTCCCCCAATCATAGGCTTCGTGGCTAGAGGAGAAGTAGCCTTGTTTCTATGGGGGGAAATAACAGAAAATTCTCTAGCCATCTTAGCGACAACCTACGGACTCTGGTTAATAAATCTTGTGTTTCCGGCACTTTGTGGTCTCCTGTTGGTGTTATTACACCGAGACTAAAGTATAACTCGTGATTAGATATATCATAATTGCATTGAGCATTTACGCTTGGTTTTCTAGACCTGATTCTCCTATAGAAGAGAAGTGCAGCCTAGAGAATACCACCTTTATTGCGGATGAAGTGCTGGTGTATAAGCTATATTACAACTGGAAATTCGTGTGGATACCTGCTGGAGAAGTACGGTTCGAGGTAAAAGAATCGGAAGAACATTATGAATTCATATCGACTGGCAAGACATATTCTTCTTACGATAACTTCTTCAGGGTACGAGATTACTATTACTCTAAGGTTGACAAGGAGACCTTGTTTCCCGTCAATTTCGTCAGAGACATAGAAGAAGGAAAGTATACCCGGTACGACAGCATCTTATTCGATCAAGAAAACAAGAAGGCCATCTCCTACTGGGGCTCTAAGAAAGAGAACGCACAGCCCTATGAATATGATTTCGATGGATGTCGTCAAGACATGCTATCGATCTTGTATTTCGTAAGAAATTACGACTACAGCCGTTTCGATAAGGGGGATAAGATACCCGTCAATATTTTCTTCGATAAGGAAGAATATCCACTTAAGGTGAGGTATGATGGCAAGAAGAAGAAAAAGAAAATCAAGTCTCTGGGCAAGTTCAATACCATGAAATTCACTCCAGAAGTAGTTGCTGGATACGTATTTGATGAAGAAACAACGATGTCGTTGTGGGTGTCAGACGATGAGAATAAAATACCTTTATTGATAGAATCACCGGTTTCTATAGGGACCATCAAGGCAACCTTAAAGCAATATAAAGGGTTGAAATATCCGTTATCATCTAAAATAGAATAGCTGTGGGAAAAGCAAAGTATATTGTATTTATTCTTCTCTTCATAGGTTTACTTGTCGGCGCATGGTGGATGGGATTCAAGACCAGTGTCTTTAAGAGACATCAAGAAGAGAATGCTACCGTTATTCTTAACAAAATAGAAAAGGTAGTCAAGCTTGTCGCTGTAGAAGGAAACATCTCTGAGATCTATGATTACAAGGATTATGTAAGTTTCGATATTTCTCCTTTCCGCAAGAAAGCCCTCGTCCGCGTCAATGCCAAAGTATCCGCAGGGTACAACTTCGAACAACTAAAAATAGACGTCAACGATGAACTCAAGGTCATCAGGATCAGTAATTTTCCAGATGCTGAAATCCTCTCTATCGATCACGACTTAGATTATTATGACATCCAGCAAGGAACGTTCAATAAGTTTACGACTGCCGATTACAATAAAATCAATGCTAGAGCCAAGGAATATGTTGCTTCCAAGGCACAAGAAAGCGGTCTCCTTGCTTCAGCTGGAGAACAGAAACAAGAACTGCTAGAAATGATACAATTTCTCATCGAGTCCGGAGGCTGGAGACTGGAAGTGAATCAACCTGCTTTTCTGGATTGATCACCGTCTAGTTGTATTTCTCTCTAATCTCAAGAAACATTCTGCCATCTTGACCCTTCTGGCAAATTAAGTATGCCTCTACCCTGCCTTTTCCGTTAAAAAATCTATTTTTAGCGAACAATAAAAAATCTTCGATGAGCAAGACGTTTATGGGGCACCCTAGAGGATTAGCCACTTTGTTTTTTACGGAAATGTGGGAAAGGTTCTCTTACTATGGTATGAAAGCCATCCTGATGCTATTCATGCTTACTGAAACTGGAATGCAAGGCTTAGGTCTTGACAACGAAACAGCAGGAGCAGCTTATGGATTATACGCAGCAGCCGTATACTTATTATCCCTCCCGGGTGGATGGATTGCAGATAATATTCTAGGTCAACGTAAAGCCATATGGTATGGTGGAATAATCATTATGCTGGGTCACCTTACCCTAGCCATACCTGCAGGACCGACCGTATTCTTTTTAGGTTTATGTCTCATATCTATAGGAACTGGACTTTTAAAACCCAATATCAGTACCATAGTAGGAGATTTATACCCAGAAGGCGGCGCAAGACGTGATGCTGGATTCTCTATTTTCTATATGGGTATCAACTTAGGTTCTGTCTTAGGACAACTCATTGTTCCATACTTAGCAGAAAATGTAAACTGGCACCTAGGTTTTGGAATCGCAGCAGTTGGTATGTTCTTCGGCTTAGTCCAGTACAGACTGTCTGAAAAAACCCTGGGAGATATCGGAATTGTCCCCAAGGCTAAGACGTCGGAGGCAACAGGTGAAACAAATAAAACGGTAGGTGCTATTCTCGCTCTTGCTCTTGTAGCTGTCATTGTAATATTGCAATTAACAGGATTCGTAGACTTAACCACTGCAGTAGGACTGAGGGATACCCTCGGTGTTGTTATTGTATTGATCACTTTATTCTTCTTCCTTTTCATCTTTCTAGCAGGAGGCCTTAACGTAGAAGAAAAGAAAAAGATGGCTGTTGTCTTGCTCTTATTTATCGGGGCCGCCATATTCTGGGCAGGGTTCGAACAAGCGCCAACTACGTTAACTCTATTTGCTGATCAACTAACTGATAAATCGGTTTTTGGTTTATTTGAATTGGCATCGGGATCTGTGCAATCTATCAATCCGATATTCATCATCATATTCGCACCACTGTTTGGAGCATTGTGGATTAAACTTGCTGCCCGCAACCTGAACCCTTCTGCGCCGTTGAAGTTCGGAATAGGACTTCTCCTTATGGCACTAGGATTTCTAGTTATGGTGCAAGCTGCTAAAATTGCCACTCCAGATAATAAGGTAGGGTTATACTGGTTCGTACTTACGTACTTTTTACATACGGCTGGAGAACTCACTTTAAGTCCTGTCGGGTTAAGTACCATGACGAAACTTGCCCCTGCTAGATTATACGGTCAAGTTATGGGATTGTGGTTCGTTGCTACGGCTCTAGGTAATCTTATCGCAGGATGGTATGGCGGAGAATTTGATGCTGAAAAACTTGAAACCATGCCTGATCTCTTTATGTCAGTTGTATATCTAGGATTAGGTGCGGGTATTATATTTATTGCGTTGAGCCCATTCGCGAAGCGATGGATGGGAGATGTAAAGTAATTCGATTTCTGTACCACAATTAACACGCAATGTCAAAAGACCATAAACCCTATATAGATTCTAATACGACGCTTCCGGAAACCACCATCAAGGCGTTTATCCTCGGAGCATTATTGTCTATGGTGCTTTCTGCCGCTAATGCTTATCTAGGCTTATTCGCAGGAATGACGGTATCTGCATCGATACCAGCAGCTGTATTATCCATGGCCATCTTACGGCTTTTTAAGAATCACAATATTCTAGAAAACAACATCGTACAGACTGCGGCTTCTGCCGGAGAATCCCTAGCAGCAGGGGTTATTTTTACCTTTCCAGCTCTTGTTCTTATGGGTTACTGGGCGGAATTTAATTACTGGGAGACGGTATTAGTTGCTCTGTGTGGAGGTGTACTCGGTGTACTGTTCACCGTTCCTCTAAGATCGGCTTTAATTGTTAAGCAAAACCTTCAGTTTCCAGAGGGTGTAGCCACTTCCGAAGTTCTAAAAACAGGCGAAAAAGGAGGTAAAGCTGTTAAGTTTCTTGTAATAGGTGCACTCATAGGTGCGCTAGTCAAACTGGCAGAAGCTGGTCTTAAATTATGGTCGGGAGTCAGCGAAGGTGCTTCCC
>CAZFJO010000012.1:3646-7686 GCA_964518915.1 uncultured Saprospiraceae bacterium | reverse complement strand
AAACTGGCAGAAGCTGGTCTTAAATTATGGTCGGGAGTCAGCGAAGGTGCTTCCCTTTTAGGAGGAAAAGCGTACACTTATCTAGGAATGAATTTATCTCCTGCATTGATAGGTGTAGGATATATAGTAGGAATAAGAATTGCCATTTTAGTATTTGCTGGTGGAGTGATAAGTTGGTGGATTGCTATCCCATGGTATGTCGCAGCAACTGGACTAACTCCTGGAGATGGTACTGCAGTAGATATGGGTTATGCCGTATGGACAAGTCAGATAAGATATCTAGGTGTAGGAGCTATGGTAGTCGGAGGATTGTGGGCACTAATAAAACTAAGAGGCTCTATCAGTATGGCTGTTAAAAGTGGTATAACCGCTATGAAATCTAAAGTAGATTTAAGTAAACTACCTAGAACAGAAAGAGATACACCTATGTCATGGGTTATGATAGCGATCGTAATGATGCTCATTCCTATTTTCATCATATACTTACGTGAGATACATGATGTAGCAATCACTGGGATGATGGCTATATTTATGGTGGTTGCTGGTTTTCTATTTTCTGCTGTAGCCGGATACATGGCAGGACTCGTCGGTAGTTCTAACAATCCTATATCAGGAGTAACCATAGCAACTATCTTAACTGCTTCCTTAATCCTAGTTCTAATCATGGGTGGGGATTCTGAAAAAGGGCCTGCAGCTGCTATCCTTATCGGTGCTGTTGTGTGTTGTGCCGCTGCCATCGCAGGAGATAATATGCAAGACTTAAAAGCCGGACATATCTTAGGAGCTACTCCACAGAAACAACAGATCATGCAGATGGTCGGTGTAGTCTCAGCAGCTCTCGTTATGCCTCTGGTATTGCAGTTGTTGCTTACAGCATATGGATTCGGACCAGCTACAGAAGCCAATCCTGATTCCCTTCAAGCTCCGCAAGCTACATTGATGCAGAGTGTAGCAGAAGGTGTTTTCTCTGGAAACCTTCCATGGACTATGGTATATGCAGGGATGGCGATAGGAATTGCTATAATAATGCTAGATGTATATTTAGAAAAGAAAGGCAGCGATTTCAGGGTTCCTGTTCTTGCTGTTGCAGTCGGTATCTATCTCCCATTTGAATTAGATAGCGCCATCATGTTAGGAGGTGCTATAGCATGGGCAGTAGGTCGATTCCAGAAAGCCAACAAGTCTAAAGTAGACGATGTAGAAGCTCAAGAAAAAAGAAGCGAAGGGGCAGGATTACTTTTTGCATCTGGACTTATAACTGGAGAAGCACTACTAGGAATAATGCTAGCGATTCCGGTTGCGATATATGGAACCTCAGATGTACTGGCTATTGCCGATGACCCTCTAGGAAGTATCCCAGGACTCGTCGTAATAATCGCTATATGTTATTTCTTATATAGAATTGCGTCTAAAGCATTCTTAAGTAAGGAAGATTAACAGAACGTATTCATTAGATATCAAGGAAGTCCTTGTGATGTTCCATGTCTTTGATTTAAGAAACATGGATCTGTTACTTATGAGGTCTTTTCATACTATTGACAGATCCTAGCTTTAGCACGACAAGGATTAATTTAGTGCAAGCATGTTTTAATTGTATTCCACTTTGGCAGAAACAGTGTGCTTAGGTTGGTATAGAAGGAAACAATTAATTTCCTCTACCTTGTTAATGGTTTACTTAAATAGAAATGAGATTCAAATAAAAAGTTGAGCTATAGTCAGAGCCTAAAAACCCATTTGCCTTGAGCGAAAAACTACTAAAGCTCCCTGGTAATACTCTGGACAATTTTAAACTCACTTAAGAACACCTTAGCGATCACCCTCAGTACGGTATAGATCGGAATAGCGAGAACCATTCCTGCAACCCCACCGACCTTGGCACCTACAAGGACCACAATGAATATTTCCAGTGGATGTGCCTTGACGCTTTTAGAAAATATATTAGGCTGGAGGATGAAATTATCCAGCAATTGCATAATACCGACCGCAGCAACTACTTTCAACAACATCGGTAGCATCTCGTTATAAAACGGAATAGACAAGTTAGATGAAAGGGTAATAATCACACCGAATGCTGCCCCTAAAATCGGGCCTATGTATGGAATCACATTCATCAATGCAGCAAAAAATCCAATCAATAATGCATTCTTGATTCCTAAAACAGACAACAACACCGAGACGAATATTGTGATTACAATAATCTGAATAAGAACACCTGTGAAATAGCGGATCAGTAATTTACTTGATTCATCTATGGCATGGCTGGTCTGATTAACCAAGTTGTTAGGAATGGCAGAAGAAATAATATTATTGAATAAACCTTGTTCTCTCAAGAAGAAAAAAGCGATGAACATGATAGACATCAATGCAATCATAATGTTCCCGAAAAACCCTATGATGTTGCTGAACAACCGAGGAATCCTGGACGGGTCTATGGTCTTATATATGTTCTCTCTGATCTTGTCAAACATACTTTCCTCTAAATCTTCTCCACTTTGAATCTCAGTACTCACTGGTGGAGAGGCTTGTTCATTGTTAATCTGAATCGTCAAGGCGATCGCTGTATTTCGCAAGGTATCGTCTCCCATAATTATGGAATCAAGGGTAACCGTTTTCTCTACAACGATAGGTTCTGGCACATCTTCTGGCATGATGTCCATATATAAAGTATCTGGACGCTCTTCTTGATCAGAGTCGCCATTCAACCAGTTTTCCCAATCATTGATGGGTTCTTCTAGTCCATTGATCACATTGGCATAATCTATTCCTGCAAGATTCTTCGCTTGCTGAACCAGGACTGGGACAAACATGTATATCAACCCGAAGAACAAGAGCATAAATAAAAACAAGGTTGTTATGGCTGCTACATTCTTCCCCAGATACTTACGGAGAAATTTCACAACCGGAGAACCTACCATCGATAACACCCAAGCCAGAACAACATAGGTGACTATATCACTAAAATAATACAGGATGGATCCCACTATAACAAGCGGAATAATGGCGAGTAGATATTTATTCTTAAACTTCATAAGCTGACGATGGAATAAATATAAAAGGATTATCGGTGTCGAAGCAGCAATTCCGTAGATATATCTTTCATATTCATCTATTGTTTCACTTCCGTTTCATCCTTAAGATGTACTTAATGACGATTGAGCATGGAGATTCGACGGTTCAGCATGTAATCATTTATTCTATCGATGAATGCATAGATATTGCATAATATAAGACTATAAATTATGCTACGATCAATCATTATAATGCTGTTTTTATCCTCACAACTTTTATATGGCCAGACCACATTAAAAGGGAAGGTAATAGATAATAAAGGAATGCCGATGATCGGCGCCAATGTTTATCTCCTAGGATCCTACGATGGAACGATTACAGATACAGAAGGTATATATTCATTTACTTCCACTCTCAGTGGCGATCAGACCCTAGTCATATCGTATCTAGGGTATCAAGAATTCATGAGGAAGGGTGACATAACAGAACTTATTTCTATAGAAGCAACACTAAAGGAATCTACCCAGACCTTAGATGCCGTAGAAATAACTGGGTCGACATTCAAGGCTGGTGATAATTCTAAAGTGTCTGTACTAAAACCACTAGACATTGTAACTACCGCAGGCTCTGTGGGAGATGTCATGGCCACCATGCGCACCTTACCAGGAACACAGTCCAATGCGGAAGACGGAAGACTTTTCGTCAGAGGAGGAGATGCACGAGAAACCCAGATATTCATCGATGGACTAAAAGTATTTTCTCCCTATACCAGAACCGTATCTGGAACTCCAGCAAGAGGAAGATACTCTCCATTTTTATTTAAAGGAATAAGCTTCAGCACAGGTGGATATGCATCTGAATTCGGCAATGCTCTGTCGGGAATACTGGACCTGACAACAACAGACATGCCCGCTGAAACAGAAACCAATCTTTCTTTAATGACCGTAGGCGCCGGTGTAGGACATACACAGAAGTGGGAAGAATCTTCCTTGAGCATAAGCACTTCTTACATAGACTTAAATCCTTACTAT
>CAZFJO010000012.1:0-3546 GCA_964518915.1 uncultured Saprospiraceae bacterium | reverse complement strand
TGACAGGGCTACACGCTAAAACAAAGTTGTCTACCATCCTATCAGAAAATGCCATCTTGAACTATGGCATAGAACATATTACAGAATCACACCTATTCAAGGAAAAAGAAATGGGCAACAATGAATTTTCATTTAAGAATGCAACTTCCTCTATTTTCTTAGAATCGGATTATTTCTTCGATGCAAGCCTTGCTATAAAATCTGGATTGAGATATGAGTACCATGCGTTGTCTGACTCCCATCTCTTACTTCCTAGAATTACAGCAGCTAAAAAAATCAACAAGCAGTCTCAATTGAGTATTTCTTATGGAGAATACACTCAGACCATACAAGATAATTTCTTGTTTTTTGACCAGCGCTTAGGCACAGAAAAAGCGACACATGTAACTAGCAACTTTAGCTTTAAAACAGAAAAGCACATCGTGCGAGCAGAAGCTTTCTGGAAAAAATACGATAACCTACTATCGTTTTCCGGCAGTGAGTTTACTCCTTCTGATCTGGGCAACAATGGATACGGCAATGCCTATGGTGTTGATTTTTTCTGGCGAGGAAACCAAGTAATTAAAAATACAGACTTCTGGATATCCTACAGCTGGACTGAAAGCAGTCGCAGATTTAGAAACTATCCGGTAGAAGCTGCGCCTGCTTTTGCAGCAAGGCACAATCTATCAGTCGTAACTAAGCACTGGATCGAATCCTTGCGTTCTCAGTTAGGTCTTACGTATTCCCTAGCCAGTGGACGACCATATGAAAACCCCAACACAGAAGGCTTCCTCAATGAACGATCATCCATCTACAACAATGTAAGTGCAAGCTGGGCTTACTTGATATCTCCTCAGAAAATCTTATTTGTCTCTGTTTCTAATTTTCCTGGTTTCGAAAATGAATATGGATATCGATATGGAAGAGAAAGAAATATGGAAGGCATATACCCTAGCGAACAAATCCGTCCATCAGAAGATTCATTTTTCTTCGTCGGTTTATTTATAACATTCTCAGGTGATAAAACTAAAAATCAACTTGACTCTCTTTAATTAAAAAATAAAAACAATTATTTATGAAAAATTTTACTCTTACTATCCTGGCATTATTTATTGTAAGTCTTCTTTCTGCTCAAGGCAAATATGAGGCAGGTATGGATCAGGCATTTGAATTATGGAAATCTAAAAAAGGCGGAGAAGCGATAGCCTTATTCGAAAGGATAGGTAATGCAGCAACGGATAACTGGATACCCATCTATCATGCCGCTAATTTTACAATTGCCGAAAGCCTAGAAACAGAAGATAAAAAATTACGTTTCAATAAATTAAAGAAAGCAGAAGAACTTATTGCTGAAGCCCACAAGCGATCTCCAGAAAATTCTGAAATAACTACTTTAGAAGGTATGTTATATACAGGATATGTAGCTGCTGATCCAGGAAAATATGGTATGCTATATTCTCAGAAAATTATGGAGCTTCACTATAAAGCCATTAAACTAGATCCTGACAACCCTAGAGCACGGGCCAACAGTTTACAGTACGAAATGGGAACAGCTCGATTTTTCGGAGAAGACCTAGCTCCTTACTGTAAGAAGATGCAAGAAGTCTTACCTATGTTTGACAAGCAGAAAAGCGAAGTTCCATATGCACCTAGTGGCGGTAAAAAAATGGTTGAAAATACCATAGCACAGTGTAATGGATAACGTTGAAAATTTCTTTCCTTACACAATAGATGTTAACTTAACAGCACAAGAGCAATCAATGAAATTAATTGTAGTAAAGGAATTGTGGTTAGCGATTAAAATAGTCATTACTTTATCTGTATTTTCTATACTGTATTATTTCATATCGACAGGGCGCTTAGATTGGGATCTTGTTAAGGACCAGTTATTTTACAACACGTATTATGGTTTACCTCTCTGTTTTGTCAACGGCTGGTTTCTTACAAGACTAGACCGTTATATAAAATGGGAGTCCAGTCCTATATACAGAATATGGGTAGGAATAATCGGGTGTATCCTAGTTACAATGGTGACCCTGATTATTCTTAATTATATTTTATGGGTACGCATTGATGGAAATGAATTACGGGTTCTATACGATTATGGAAATAGACAATTCTACGCAATTGCCCTTTTTATAACTGTAATTGTTTCTTCTGTTTTACACGCTGTAAGTTTTTACAGCGAAGTGCAGAAACAGAAAAAAATGAATCAACGGTTGAGGGAAGAAAAAATCATCTCAGAACTGAATGCCTTGCGTGCGCATCTAGATCCTCACTTTCTTTTTAACAGCTTCAATGTTCTTTCTGGTCTTATAGATGAAGATAAAAATCAAGCTCAAGATTTTCTATCTGGCCTATCAACCATATATAGATACATACTAGATAGTAGAGAGGAAGAATTACGAAGTATAAAAGACGAGTTAACATTCGCTAAGAAATATTTAAATCTCCATCTAGCAAGGTTTGAAAATTCTATTTCCCTTGAAGTAGATATTCCAGAAAAGTATCACCACTTACAAGTGCCTTCTCTCAGCTTACAATTGCTTTTAGAAAACGCCATAAAGCACAACGCATTCGATGAAGAGTCACCCCTTGTGATTACCATAAAAGTAGAAGAGGATATGCTTGTCGTAGAAAACAATAAAAAATCTAGGACGACGCTTTATGAGAATGGTGGCTTAGGGCTTAAAAACATACAAGACAGATACTTACTTCTAGGAAAAAGGAAAATGACCATTCGAGATACACTGAAATCCTTCACGGTTAACCTACCTATCTTAAATCAATGATAAGAACGATCATAGCAGAAGACGAAGCAGTATCATCTCGACGAATGGTAAAACTTCTGGAGGATCATCAGATCGAAGTGATAGCGACTTGCAAGAGCGTCAAGGAACTAGAAGCATCTTTCATTAAACATGGCCAGCCTGATCTATACTTTCTAGATATCCACTTGAGTGATGGTATTGTATTTGATTTTTTAGAAAAAGTAAAAATAGATGCCCCCGTTATTTTTACAACGGCATACGATCAATATGCCATTAAGGCATTCAAGCAGAACAGTATAGATTACTTATTAAAACCCATCGATAAAGAAGAATTAAACCAAGCAATTAATAAATTTCGTAAACACACTGAAACGAAACCATCCGTAGATTTCTCCGCATTTAGCCAATTACTACTCGAGCATTCCAAAATTAAAACATATCAGAAAAGGATCCTTATAAAGGTCGGCGACAGATATAAACCCATCGCCATTGATTCTATAAAATTGGTTTATGTGAAATCTAAATCTGTATATATCCTTACTGATGACGATAGAAGCTATCCATTAGATCAGAGTATAGAAATGATGATGAATACAGTTGACCCTAAAAAATTCTTTAGAATCAATAGATCTACCATTGTCCACATAGACTACATAGACGATATCATCAGATATTCTAACAGCCGTCTAGAAGTAAAAATAAAACACCACAATAGTGATCAACTCATCGTCTCCAGAGATAGGGTATTGAGTTTTAAAAAATGGCTAGGCTTAAGTTCTTAGTCAAGAGTAAT
>CAZFJO010000011.1:5872-29059 GCA_964518915.1 uncultured Saprospiraceae bacterium | reverse complement strand
TGCTTAATGTGAGTGCAACGCAAGCACAGCAAAAGCTGATCGAAAAACAGCAAACTCTGATTGAGACGCAACAAAAAGAAATAGATCTGCTTAAATCTGGATTGAAAGAAGTGATGGCGAGTATAAAGCAAATGGCAAGTATTCAAAAGGAAGGTGAAGTCGATCAATAAGAGATTAACCATATGAAAGACAATAGTGATAGATGCACCTCGTCAGTAAACACTATTGGGGCCGTTTACTCGAGTAGTACAATTATAAAAGTTTTAAAATGCTATCATTAATTTTTCTGATAGGATAATAAATGTCTTCCGATTTATTTACTAGAGATGTATTTAGTTTTGGATCATTAAAAACTTGGTTTCCATATGGTATATATCCCATGTGGCGTGTCCATTTGAATCGTTGGGTTTTCTTCGATTACTACTAAAGTAAAAGTATTTTCCATCAGGCGAAAAACTAGGCATTCCTTCTGACTGTGAAGAGTTGACTATGGGGCCTAAGTTTTTAGGAATAGACCAAGAATTCTCAGTTTTTACTGAATAATAAATATCAGATCCACCATATCCATCCAGTCGATCATCAGAACTGAATAATAGCACTTTCCCATCTGGGGACAACTGAGGAGATGCATCATAGTATAAGTCACTTGATACTGGAAAGAGTTCTATTGGTTTTTTTAAGGAATCATCACTTTCCTTTGTCGAGATAAAGAGATTAGTTGCATTGCTATTATACCCTTTGGTCCAGAAGTAGAGGTTCCCTGCTGAATCTATCATCGGTCCAGCCTCATAATTAGCAGGCCACTCATTTCCTTTAACCATTGATTTGTTTATTTTACTAGATAAAGGTTTAGGTGACGACCATCCAGTAGAGGTCTTGTCCATGTACCAGATATTCATATCCATTTCATGTGAAGTACTTCCATCTGGTAAAGGCCTATATGACGCAAAGAAGAATTTACTGCCATCACTATTTATAAAGGCGCCTTCATCTTCATAGGTAGAGAATGGAGCTATGATTGGGGTACTCCATTTATCGTTTTTTGATTTGGTAGTGAAATAGATTCTTTTCTTTCCTGTTTCTATATCTCTTCTTGTAAAGTAAGCGCTATTCCCGTCAGGCATAAAAGAGATTCCCCATTCATTTCCATTGTTAACTGAAATAATATCTTGTTGAAAAATAAGGGGTTCATCAATCTGTAGAATTCCATTTTCATAAAGTTTTCTCGAAAGCAAAACCCCATTCGGGTCATAGGTGTATTCTACACCATCTTTCTTGCCATCAAGATATGTTGCATCAGATTTTATTTGGCCATTATCGTAATAACTTTTATACAGCCCTTGTGCAATATCATTGATGTAAAAGCTTTCTGAACGCAATCGACCATTCGGATAAAAATATTCCCATTTCCCATTTCCTAAGCTATTTTTCCAGTAGGCTTTATATCGCAAAACACCATTTGGATACCACTCTAACCATAAGCCTTCAATTTTTCCATTAACGTAGTTCTTCCAGACTGAAGGGCTTCCATTAGGGTATTGTTCAGATATAATACCGGTATAGGTTTTTGAATCGATTTCAGATTCAGTCGCAATATTTTTATGTTTTTGAAATTGAGCTTCGGTTGTTTCTGAAAAGAATAAAAAAGAAAAAGATACAAGTATGTGGAGTGCATATTTCATGATATTGAGATTTTATTATTCAATATCTTTAAGAATTATGATATCGCCATGTGAAAGTCGATGGACCCGAAAATAGTCCGATGAACCAGCTAAAGTACCAGTCTTTTTATTTCTGGTAAGTAGCTTTCACTGACCTTGAAACTTTTTCCATCTCTTAAAAAAATATAATGGTATCTGTTTAATTTTTTTAATTCTATGACAGCATTTAAATTAACGAAATAGGATCGGTGTATTCTTATAAACACCTGTGGGCTCAATTTTTCTATAAGTTCTGATATACCCTTTGTGGATAAGAACTCTGTGTTTTTAGTAAAAACTTTAGTATAGTCACCGAAGGCTTCAGCATAGTAAATGTCAGAGACTGCCACCATCAGTTTTCTTGTTCCCTTGTGTAGAATCACTTTAATCGGAAAACTAGTTTCGCGTTGTAGCAGTGCTTCTGCTAGTGGAATTACATTGTCTTGGTTTTTAATAATTCTATTGAGTGCATTTTCAAAACGTTTCCTACCGTACGGCTTCAATAAATAATCAATGGCATGTACTTCGAATGCTTTAATAGCGTACTGATCATACGCTGTCGAAAAAATGACTTCTGGAATTTCTTCAAGTTGCGTAAGTACTTCAAAGCCGTTAAGACCTGGCATCTGAATATCTAAAAGGATCGTGTCTGGTTTTAATTGATTTATTAATTCTACAGCCTCTAAGCCGTTAGAGGCCTCACCTATAATAGAGAGCTCTTTATGTTTTGAGATATAATGCTTTAGTAAATCCCTAGCATCTTTTTCGTCATCTATGATTACAATCGTTTTCAAATGATAAATGAAATTTTAGTTCCTGAGGGTTTATTATCTTCGATCTTTAAGTCAGAATTGTAAACTTTCTTAAGCCTCATTCTGGTGTTGGATAATCCTAGTCCTTTCGTATAGATGATGTTTTTATCTTCTATACCGATTCCTGTGTCTTCAATCGAATATAAGACTTGATCTCCTGACTTATGAATTTTAATGTGTAGAGTCGATGGTTCTATTTTGGATGCTATTCCGTGATTGACGGCATTTTCCACTATTGGCTGTAAAAGCATAGGGGCGATTTTATGTTTGTATAATTCTGGAGATACTTCGATAGTAAAATTCAATCGTTCTTTCAACCTTACCTTCATTAATTCTAAATAACTCTCAATGAAATCAATTTCTTCTTTAATACTAACAAAATCATTTTGCGAAGCGTAATTCTGATATCTAAACAAATCTGATAATTGAATGATTAATTCCCTCGTCCTTTCATTCTCTGGAGGGATGGATGCATTTATAGAATTAAAAAGATTGTGCAAAAAGTGTGGATTTAATTGAGATTTCAATGCAGTGATCTCACTTTTAAGATTGGCTTCACTTAGGATGGTTTTTTCTTCAACCTCCTTTTTAAATTTTTTGAAATATTCGTATGCGTGTATAAACCCAAATTGTACAAGATAAAAAAGCATATAAATGTATAGCGTCCAGATTACTTTATACCCGCCCCAATACATTGCCCAACCAAATATTTTAGTTACCCATAACAGCGTAAAATAGCATATTGAAACATATAGAGGCAAGAATATTAAATGTGATAAAAGTCTTACTCTGAGGCTGTATTTACACATAAGTACTGAAGTGCAATACCAGATCGGAATAGTAATTATAAAACTAATTAAAAATTGAGCGCCTCCAGAAGCACTGAATTCTTCTAGATCAAAGAATGGAGGATGCCCAGGATTAAATGCTCCCCAGGAAATCCAACTCATTGTGTAATATATTATGGTAGAAACTATATAAAATGTAATAAAAAGCAGCAAGCCTTTTCTATCACTCATTTCTTTCAGATTTTTATATAGATTCATATATTATACAATATATGCAATAAACATAGCCATAATTGATAATTCTGTTAAGCCAGTACATAGTTAGATGAAATGGTTTATGCATCGAAATTCTACTGCATATGAAACACCAATATTGAAAGTATTTATTGTAGCAAAAACAATATGAAGATAAAAAAGACAGAATGATCCAGTAATAGAAATATCTCTCATGTACTAAGATGGGCATAGCCCTGAGGCAACATCAATGACACTAGAGTTGACCTATGAAAAGAAACGTCAACAAGATAGGCCTATAATGGCTTAAAGGAAGTTACCACATGTAGTTTTCTAACTGTCTAAACGCTGGCATGACATTACCTACTGCAGTTTTATCGAGGGACATAGATTAATTATCTATGCCTGAGTCAAAGTAAAAATATATACTTAATAAAAACCTATCCGAGCGCCTTTATCCCTGGAAGTTCTTTTCCTTCTAGATACTCTAGCATAGCGCCACCACCTGTAGAAACGAAAGATACTTTTTCTGACAACCCAGCTTTATTTATAGCTGACACACTATCTCCACCGCCGATCAGACTGAAGGCGCCAGATTCAGTAGCTTGGGCAACAGCCCTAGCAATAGAGAATGTCCCTTCGGAGAAATTACTGAACTCGAATACGCCCAGCGGCCCATTCCATAAGATTGTTCCAGACCCTTGTATCGCTTCCGCAAATGTGTTTACTGCTTCAGGACCTATGTCTAATCCCATCCATCCATCTTTTATCTCCATGGATAGACAAGTATTCCTCTCTGCATCATTGCTGAAGGATGCTGCACACTTAGAATCCGCAGGCAACAACAACTCTACATTGTTGTCCTTGGCTTTTTTAATCAAGTCTCTTGCAAGATCTAAGTAATCTAGCTCTACCAGTGAATTTCCTATCTGGCCATCCATAGCTTTAAAGAAAGTATATGCCATGCCACCACCTATGATGATGATATTGGCTTTTTCTATCAAGCGATCGATGAGCTTGATCTTATCGGAAACTTTAGCACCACCTATTATGGCTGTGAATGGCCTCTGCGGACTATACATTGCTTTCTGAGCATGCTCAATTTCTTTTTCTATAAGTAGTCCAGCTGTCTTGTGTTCTGGAGTGAAAAAATCGGCGATGGTCGCAGTAGAGCTGTGCGCTCGATGGGCAGTCCCGAAAGCATCATTTACGTAGATTTCTCCTAATCCTGCTAGTCTCTCAGCTAAGTCTCTGTCTCCCTTCGTTTCACCAGCGTGGAATCTTGTGTTTTCCAGCAATAAGACTTCTCCAGGTTGCAACCTGGAAGATTTCAATAAGGCTTGATCACCGACACAGTCATCTGCGAATTGCACTTGAGTTTTAAGTAAATCAGTAAGATGATTGACTAAGTGTCTGAGGGTGAATCTCTGGACATCGATGCTGCCATCTTCTTTTAATTTCTTACGAGGTCTCCCTAGGTGAGACATGATTATTAAAGATCCTCCTTCTTCTAAGATGTGTGTAAGGGTAGGGAGTGCCCGTCTCATTCTGGTGTCATCTGTAATGTTTCCATCCTTGTCTAGTGGAACATTGAAGTCAACACGGATCAAGACTTTTTTATCTTTAAAATCTATCGCTTTCATATTATGGGAGATTGTATTTTCCTAAAAATAAAAAAAGGAAAGGCAATTTCTCGCCTTTCCTTACAGAGCTTATTGTTATGGTTATACTCTTGCTGTTAAATCAGCTAGTCTAGCTGAGTACCCAGCTTCATTATCATACCAGCTTACAACTTTAACGAAGTTGCCATTCATGACATCTGTCAACTTCGAGTCGAAAATTGAGCTGTGTTTATTTCCTACTATATCGCTAGATACAAGTGGATCGGTAGAGAACTGAAGGATTCCTTTTAAAGGACCTTCTGCCATTTCCTTAAACTTAGCATTAACCTCTTCTACCGTTACTTCTTTATCTAAAACGCAATTAACTTCTATCATAGATCCTGTAATGACAGGAACCCTTACCGCTATTGCAAATAGTTTTCCCTTCACTTCAGGAACTACTTTTCCTACAGCATTAGCAGCACCGGTTGAAGTAGGAACTATATTATATGCTGCTGCTCTAGCTCTTCTTAAGTCACTGTGTGGGGCATCTTGGATTCTCTGATCAGATGTGTAAGCGTGGGTTGTGGTCAATGAACCCATCTTCAATCCCCATGTATCGTTCAATATTTTAGCAACAGGTGCTAAGCAATTCGTTGTGCAAGACGCATTAGACAATATATCTGCTGAAGCATCTAATTCATTATCGTTGACACCGAGTACGATCGTCTGGATATCGTCACTCTTAGCAGGTGCTGATATAACAACTTTTTTAGCTCCTGCTTGCATATGAAGGGAAGCTTTCTCTCTATTTCTAAAGAAGCCCGTACACTCAAGTACTACGTCTATGTTGTTTTCTGTCCATGGAAGTTCGGCAGGATTTCTGATTGCCGTAGCTAAAATTTCTTTCCCATTGACAATAAGGCTATTGTCTGTATGATCAACCGTACCATCGAATTGTCCATGAGCACTGTCAAATCTTAACAGGTGTGCAAGTGTACCATTATCAGTAAGGTCATTTATAGCGACAACTTCTACATTGTCATTTAATAGTAGATTTCTGAAGGTAAGCCTTCCGATTCTTCCGAATCCGTTGATTGCGATTCTTTTTTTAGACATTGTCTTAAAGCTTTTTAATTTTTAAATAAAAAAGTAGCCAATTGATCTTATGAGAGATTCTCGATCAAGACTAGTCATGTGGTTAGTCCACAAATATGCATATTTTCTTAGGCATTATGGCAGGATAAGATCATTCTTTTTCACTTGTCTAAATCGCTGATTATGATCGAGCGGAATAATGTACGCTTTCAATAATTAGAGCCGAATAAAAGTCCAGATCATAACTTGAGCAAGCTATATATTTACGTAAAGTGCTTCCTTCTTAGGATATAATTTTTACCTTAAAATTACACAACTTCACCACCACAACTAGATCCTGCTCCCGCAGTACAGCCATAACAATGCTGATTTAAGATAATGTCTCGATTCATCAGTTCTTCTTTATCGAAGTCCATGATGTGCTTCGAATTGCCTTTTACCTTTAGGTCTAGCATCTGATTGAAGTCGCAATCATAGATGAATCCATCCCACGAAACAGAAAGTGTGTACCTACACATCAACCCATCTATTGTACTCGGATTATACGCTTCTATGAGGCTTGTCATATAATCTTTATAATTGCCAGACTCGATAAGGTAGTCAAGAAATCTTGCAACAGGAAGGTTCGTTATAGCGAATAAGTTATTGAAGGTAATATCGAATTTTCGCTTCAACTGTCTTTTGAATTCACTCTCTAAAGAAGCTTGATCCCCTGGAAGAAATGCACCAGAAGGATTGTAGACAAGATCAAGGATTAAGTCGCTGCCTTCCTTGCCATAGCCGACTTCATTGAGCATTTTAAGCGCCGCAATTGAATCTTGGAAAACACCATCACCTCGCTGACTGTCGGTTCTAGATTGTGAGAAGTATGGCAGTGAACTGATAACATGAACCTTATTCTTCGCGAAAAATTCTGGCAGTTCTTGGTACTTTTTATTTGCCATAATTATGGTCAGATTACATCTGTTCATAACCTTGACGCCATGTGCTGTACACTGCTCTACGAACCACTTAAAGTGGGCATTCATTTCTGGTGCTCCTCCGGTAATATCCACAGTAGGGATGTTATGGTGCGTGATAATTTCTAGACAACGCTCTAGCGTCGCTCGATCCATGTTCTCTTCTTTCCGATCAGGACCGGCATCTACATGGCAGTGTGCACATGTCTGATTGCATAGCTTTCCGATATTAATCTGAAAAACTTCTATGCCTGTGGGCTTTAGAACTTGACCTACTTTCTTGTGAAAGGGTTCGAAACTATCTCCATATCTTTCTTGATCATTGAGGACCTTTAACTGGACCAGTGAATCTGAAAGATCTATATCTCTCGCTTTTAAAGACTTTGTTTTTTGTTTTACACCCATTACATGAGTTGTTTTTTAACGTGATTCATCATCTGAACACTGTTGACAAGTGTCGCACCACTTTTAATAGCCGCGGCAACATGTACGGCTTCCATCATCTGTTCTTCATCGGCACCATTCTTTAGGGAATCCGAAGAATAAGCATCAATACAATACGGACATTGCACAGTATGTGCCACCGCAAGAGCAATTAAGCATTTTTCTCTTTTAGACAAGGCTCCATCTTCAAATACTTTTCCATAATACTCAAAAAACTTGTCAGCCATCTCTTGCTGAAACTCACCTATGTTACCGAATTTTTTTAAGTCTTCCGGTTTAAAATACGAATCGCTCATTATTATACGTGTTTAAGTGTGCAAATATATTTCTGTAAGCCATATATTAACGTTTTTATAAAGACAATTAAGTAATACTTAATTTTGCTGAGGTTATTCGAAAGTATAAAACTTCATTGTTATACGTCTTTTTTAATAAATTGCTCCATGTTTTAGAACCCGTTCATTCTTCACATTTAATTGAATGAATCATGAATACAATACAATCTGCTGCATTTAGCAGACTTTTTTTTCTCTTATTATCACTATCGATTTTTTCTTCCTGTGACGGAAGAAAATCTGGCTCTACACTCAACAACAACAATGGACACGAAGTTGTTGTGATTGCAAGTGCTGGAGATCAATATTTAGATTCCTCATATCTTCCTTTAGTAGGTAATCTATGCAAGGTAGACAAGGAAAGCGCTACGGAAATACTGGTGTTAGGTAAGCGAGAAGATATAGGAGAAAGGATATATGTGGAACCCATAGCAGGATTAACTGTTACAGAAAAAAACAATGAAAAGATAGTTGTAATTGCGGTTCCAGTGGATGCTCAAGGCAAAACTATAGGTGCAGAAAACTTGATGGAATTGTCGGTAGAGTATGGCAGTGTGAAAAGAATAATCGAACAGTGGTATAGTGGATTGAATGGACTAGGCAGTACACAATCTATAAAATGGGATAATAAGTCGCGCGCACAGGCGGTTTTGTCTGAATAAAGATTATTCATGGAACAATTACAGCTGAGATCGTATTAATAATAGCATGACAGGAACGGATAATGTGGTCCCTGACGTTATGGTAGGGTCTATGCATAGATTGAAAAGTGGTAGGAAGTTTATTTATTATACTAAAATCGACGAGGTTAGAGAGTCTTTCTCTACCCACGATGTTGTTGTTTCTCGATCCTTTTTTAAAGCACTAGAAAAGTATCCACCTAAGGATACACACTTCAGATATATATCGATCATTGAAGATCAGCAAGCGGTTGCTTTCTTATATTTTCAGATTAAGAAAATAAACCTGCTAGACAGTCTCTCAGGTAGTTTCAATGATACGGGCAAAGCCAGTTCGTGGAATAAATTCAATAATTCTGTAAAAAGAATGATCACTGGAAAAGTCAATTTCTACACCTTGGTGTGTGGCAATATGATGCAGACTGGGCGATGCGGTATGGTCAATGCTCAAGATTTCAGCCGTTCCATTGCACTTGAAGAAATTGACGAAGTCGTGGAAACCTTGATGCCTACCTTTAAGAAAGAGGGCATTCCACCTGTAGGAATTCTCATGAAGGATTTTACGGAAGAACAGCGATACGATGAGGACAGGGCTTGGAAGCTAGGGTATAAGCAATTTAAAGTGCAGCCATCAATGCACTTGAAGTTAAGAGAAGAATGGGGCTCATTTGAAGATTATCTTCTGGATTTAAAATCGAAGTACAAGGTGCGTACTAGGCGGGCCATCAAAAAATGTGCTGACATCGAAAAGAGAAAATTGTCTTTAGAAGAAATAGAGCTTTATAAAGACGAGATGCATGATATGTATAAGAGCATAGCGCTCCAGGCAAGCTTTAATCTTTTCATACTCCCAGAAGATTACTGGAAAGGCTTGTTTCAGAACATGAAAGACAACTTCCAGATGATCGGATATTTTCTTGATGGGAAGATGGTCGCCTTTTATACGATAATTGATAATTATGAAACCCTGGATGCCCACTTCCTCGGTTATAATAAAGAAATAAACAAAAGCCACCACCTTTACCATAACATCTTACTCGATTTATTGCAAGAAGCAATAAGACTGAAAAAGAAAGACTTGCATCTGTCTAGAACGGCCATGGCTATTAAGAGCAGTATCGGAGCTAAGCCTGAAGACCTCTATCTTTACTTGAAATTATTCCATCCTATTGCGAAAAAAATGATGCCTAAAATACTTACCTACCTAACACCCGTGGAGCAATGGGAAGAAAGAAATCCATTTAAAGGGTAGCCCTAATCGAGGTTAGCGATAACAAATTATTGTAAAATTAATTCGACCATTGGTGAGCTAATGGCTATGGAACCTTACATTTGGAGGAATCGCTAATCGTACAATGAAAAAAAGAGAAATAAATAAGATCCTTGTAGCTAATCGTGGAGAAATTGCCATCCGTATTTTTAGAGCTGCATCTGAGATCAATGTCAGAACTGTTGCCATCTATACGTATGAAGACAGGTATTCGCTACACCGCTATAAAGCAGATGAAGCCTACCAGGTAGGAGAGAAGGACGATCCCCTTAAGCCGTACTTAGACATAGATGAAATCATCCGTGTTGCTATTGAAAATCAAGTAGACGCTATTCATCCTGGATATGGATTCTTGTCTGAGAATCCGACATTTGCCGAAAGGTGTATATCAGCAGGAATCATATGGATCGGTCCATCACCTGAAGTAATGGGTCTTCTGGGAGATAAAATCCAAGCTAAAACGGTAGCCATTAGAAATCAAGTCCCTGTCATCGAAGCGAGCAAAGAAGCACTACTCGAGTATGCTCCTGTAAAAGATTCAGCCTTAAAAATAGGATTTCCTGTTATGATTAAGGCTGCCACTGGCGGAGGTGGAAGAGGAATGCGTGTGGTAAGGTCTGAAAACGAACTGGAGAAATTATACATTGAAGCCAGCAGGGAAGCGAAAACAGCTTTTGGAAATCCAGCGGTATTCGTAGAAAAATATGTCGAGAATCCGAAGCACATAGAAGTACAAATCATCGGAGATGAATCTGGCAACATATTGCACTTGTATGAACGGGACTGTTCTGTCCAGCGTAGGTACCAGAAAGTGGTAGAGGTCGCACCGTCAGTAAACCTAAAACAAGAAACGAAAGACAAGTTGTATACCTACGCCATGGATATCTGCCGCGATGCAGGTTATGTCAATGCAGGTACCGTTGAGTTTCTGGTTGATAGAGAAGAAAACATCTACTTCATTGAGGTCAATACAAGGATCCAAGTTGAACATACCATTACGGAGGTTGTCACAGGGATTGATATTGTGAGGACTCAGATTATGGTTGCATGTGGGCATGATTTTTCTGATGAAGAAATCGGAATTGCGTCGCAAGAAGACATAAGTATGCGTGGATATGCCATTCAGTGTAGAATCACAACGGAAAACCCTAGCAATGGATTTAAACCCGACTATGGTCGGCTTGTTGCTTACCGGAGTGCCAGTGGATTTGGGATACGGCTAGATGCAGGTAATGCATATGCCGGAGCGACGATCTCTCCTTTTTTCGATAGCATGCTGGTTAAGGTGACAGCTTGGGGGCACACCTTAGGGCAGTCTGCAGATAGACTCCATCGTGCATTGAGAGAGTTCAGGATTCGCGGAGTAAAGAGTAATATTCCTTTTCTACTAAACATTCTGAAAGCTCAAGAATTCAGAGATGGTATGGTTACGGTTAATTACATAGCTGAGCACCCTGAGCTACTGAAGCCTCCAGGATGGAAAGACAGAGGGACTAAGTTGATCCGCTTTATGGGGGATGTTATTGTGAATAAGAATGCCGATGTAAAAGCCATCGATGAAACTAAGATTTTACTGAAGCCTACCGTGCCTCCGTTACTCAATAATGGAATAGAAAAAGGGACGAAAAATCTACTGACAGATCATGGACCGCAAGGTGTCGTAGATTACCTGAAAGGTGAAAAGAAAATCTTGTTTACCGACACAACGTTTCGTGACGCCCACCAATCCCTACTTGCCACTCGGATGCGTACATATGATCTTGAAAAGGTTGCAGATAATTATGCAGAAGGAATAGGGCATCAATTGTTCTCTATGGAAGTATGGGGTGGAGCCACCTATGATGTGGCCATGCGATTTCTGAAAGAGAGCCCATGGCAGAGATTGAGGAATCTAAGAAAACGGTTACCCAATGTTATGCTACAGATGTTGCTTCGAGGATCTAATGCAGTAGGATACAAAGCCTATCCAGACAACCTGGTTGAAGCCTTCGTTGTTCAGGCTGCAGAAGAAGGCATAGATGTCTTTAGGATATTCGATTCACTAAACTGGGTCGAGGCGATGAAGACAAGCATACAGACGGTGGTCAGAGAGACATCCTCTATCGCAGAAGCGTGCATATGCTATACAGGAGACCTATTAGGTACAGGCGACAATAGATTTAACTTGCAATACTACTTAGACTTAGCAAGAGAAGTAGAGGATGCAGGGGCGCACATTCTTGTTATAAAAGATATGGCTGGATTACTCAAGCCCGATGCTGCTACCATTCTAGTAGGAGCGCTGAAAGAAGCTGTAGATATGCCGATCCACTTGCATACCCATGATACTTCTTCTATTCAATCTACGACCTACTTGTCGGCCATCAATGCAGGCGTTGACATTGTTGATGTGGCTATAAGCAGTCTCTCAGGAATTACATCTCAGCCTAACTTTAATTCCTTGATTGCGATGTTGAGCAATCACGACCGAAATCCTGAAATTGATCAAGGATTCCTGTCACAGATGGCGCAATACTGGGAAGCGGTGCGGTCTCATTATTATCCATTCGAATCCGAGTTAAAGTCAGGAACAGCCGATGTGTACCACCATGAAATTCCGGGAGGACAGTATTCTAATCTCAGACCCCAAGCGAGAGGACTAGGACTGGAAGACCGATTCGAAGAAATTAAAGAGAATTATAAAACCTTCAATGAAATGCTGGGTGGGATCGTAAAGGTTACACCATCGTCCAAGGTCGTCGGCGACATGGCTATGTTTATGACAACCAATGACTTGACAGGAGAAGACTTGATCACTAAAGGCGATACACTTTCGTTTCCAGAGAGCGTGAAATCGCTGATGAGAGGAGATCTGGGTCAGTGGAAATTTGGGTGGCCAGAAGACTTGCAGAAAGCCATCCTTAAAGACGAAAAACCTTATACCAATAAGCCCAATGCACATCTGGAACCCATCAATTGGGAAGAAGAGATGAAAGCATACGAATCCAGATTTCCAGAAGGGGATGGAAAAGCGGATCTGCTGTCATACCTCCTTTATCCTAAAGTCTACGAAGCTTACTATGAGCACTATGCTACTTATGGAGATGTGAGTAAATTGCCAACTGTCAATTTTTTCTATGGCCTAAAACCCAACGAAGAAATTACAGTAGAAATATCAAGAGGAAAAACGATCTTAATTGAATTCCTCAATGCGAATCAAGCCGATGAATATGGCAACAGACTGGTTATATTTAGATTGAATGGTGCCATACGGACCGTTGTCGTTAAGGATCTCAGCATTACATCAGAGACAGTTTCTAATATAAAAGTGACCAAGGATGGTCAGATCGGAACGCCTCTGCAAGGATCGCTTTCTAAAATCATGGTTTCTCAGGGAGAGGAAGTTGTCAAGAACCAACCCCTGTTCATCATAGAAGCCATGAAAATGGAAACAACAGTCATAGCTCCAGAAGATGGAATGGTGGATGAAATATACCTTTCTGAAAAATCTCTTGTTGAGCAAGACGATGCAGTCCTTCTAATAAAGAAGGAATGATTAAATTAGGGCAATTAATGTAAATCAATTATTTCTAGCATTACACCTATAGGATTACAGCTCTGGACGATTAAGGAGGCAATGGAGAATGACCCTAAAGCTACCCTTAAGTACGTGTCGGATTGTGGATATAATTTCATCGAAAGCTTCTCAGGATCTAAAGGGATATTCTGGGGTATGGGCGCTCAAGGCTTTTCAGACTATCTATCTTCCATAGGGTTGAAGTGTATATCAAGCCACTTCGACCCGATGCTTACTTCGGATCTAAGTAGGAGTCAAGAATTTGATGACTTGATTGTAGAAGCAGCCAGTATAGGCATTCAATACTTGGTAAATCCCTGGTTGGGATTCTTAAAAGAAGACCGCTTGATCAGGAAAGCAATGATCCGTCTTTCTGAGCTTGCAGATGTTAACCCAGCAATCCATATACTATACCACCATCATCATTTAGAATTAGAAAATAGGAAGCAGGGTGCATATATAGATCTTCTACTTGATTTGTGTCGATCGACGGCATTGAAATTAGAAGTTGATATATACTGGTTGTATGACAGGGGAGTAGAACCGTTGCAATTTATGTCAGCGTATTCAGAGCTAGTGAAATTAGTGCATATTAAAGATAGATTGGAAAGCAAAAATGCAGAAGAAATTCTTAAAGTAGAAAAACCGCCAGACGATTTATTTCCTGTTAATCTTTCTTGTCACTTAGGAGAAGGTTGTATGGACGTAGCATCTATAGTGAAAAGGATAAGAGACGATTTCCAGATTCCGATGATTGTAGAACAGGAACGATTTACAAGCGATCCTCTAGATTCGATAGCAGTTAACTATTCTTTTATGAAGGATGCGCTGGTTTCATGAATCACTTTCATGCCTTATAAATATGTTTATTCATTTAGATTCATCGTGTAGTGGATACCTACAGAAATATGGAGTTTACCCATGGTGCCTCAGTTTTAGGTACTTAATCTACCAGGGTTAACTTTCTAGTAACGGATCCTATTTCTGTATCGATGACAACCAGATACATGCCTGGTTTTAAATCATCCATAGGGTGAGATTGAATGCCAGATAAGTTGCTCTTAACCTTCTGCCCACTCAGGTTAAACACTTCTACACGAGATATGCGATGCGCTTCTGATCCCTTGATAATTATATGTTCTCCGACTTGAATCAATGATGGATATATAGCAATCTCTTCCTCAGAAAGGTAATTCTCTGTAGATGTAGTGATAGAACCAAGTTCTACGTTGATGTTGTCAATGCCCCCTTCTGTGAGGTGACCGATCGGAGCAGGGTCACCTATTTCTACGAAAAGAAAAACAGAATCACTAAATGGAATGTCACTCGGGAATATTTCCATGGTATCTGTGCTTATCCATAGTTCTGACGAATCTGTAGCCTCTATGAGAATGAGTGTATCTATTCCGCTTACTAAGCTTACCCTGAGTGTATCATTAGGCAATTCTCTACCCCCTGAAACATGAAAAAAATAGTCAAATGAGACGTCAATCCTATCTTCATCTCTCAGATCCATCGGAGGAGAAGTGAGGAAGTTGAACCCGGCATCAACGTCGTCCTCGCCACCGGCGAATTCATCGTTGCCAGTTATATAGCATAGGTTTCCTGCATCATCAGAATCAGTCCCAGGCTGAATGATGTTTCCATCACGGAATAAAAGCCTAGGTTGCGTCCTAGTCCAGTGACCAGAAATCGCATTATTGTTTAAACTCCACCCATAGTCTTGGGAAAACGAATCTTCGTATCCAGGAATGAGGGTAATGGTTATTTCGTCTTCTGAAGTTGAAGTTGTGAAGGGTTGAAATCGTTCTAGATAACCCCATTTACCAACAATAAGGCTGTATGCTTTCACGGACCCCACCTTGGCTTCTAAAGTACCATCGTCACCTGCCTGATATTCTACTTGTTCTCCGGTTTCAGTGTCTATTAATGTCGCTTGCGCAAATGGAACTGGATCTCCATTTTCATCTATAATGACAACGTTCAGTGTTTTTTGATCAAGCAATACTTCTATTTCTTGTGATTGTCCAGCGACCAAGTTGACTTCTACAATTTTATTGGAATAAGCAGGATGAATTACCTGTATGCTTAAATTTCCTTCACTAGGTGATCCGATTCTGAATCTTCCTTCGAGATCTGTACGGTCAGATTTGCCTTGAGCAGAAACGAATGATACAGAAGCATCTCGGATAATCGACCCTGTATTCATGTCCTTGACAATGCCGGTAAGTCTGGCAGCTTGTACATAGGTCGGATCTAAAACATAAAGCCCTGATTGTATATCGCTTGCAAGGAGCAATCCAGACGGTAGAAAAGGGTAGGCTCCCCAGCATCCAGAAAACCAATTGTTATCTTCTTGGATACTATCTTCCATCTCAAATGTATCATAGTAACCTACTTCAACTATATTAGTCGGGTCCGTATAATCTGCTATGGTTACGCCTTCGGTATACCAGCTTGTCACCAAGAAATTTTCTAACACATGCACATTATGAGGGATAATTCTGCCATCCATAGCGGTAGGTGTCTTATAGGTTGATGCGATCTCCGGAGAAGATAGGTTGCTTATATTGATCGAGTTTACTGTTGCAGATACTTTTTCATCTGTTGTAAATACATGGCTTCCGTCTGCTGATAACCAAGCATTATGGGTGAATTCTCTGGTGGTCAGAATGGAAGAAATCAATTCTGGTGCTGATTTATCACTGACATCATAGATGGCTAGGCTACCACTAAATATTTCTGAAGAAAGCAAGGTGTCATTGCGTACATATACATCGTGGACGTAGCGATCGTCAATGGCTCCTAAGAATAAAGCTGTATCAGGATCTGTTTTAATATCCATCATAATGATGCCTCTAAGCCCATTGTTGCAACCTGCTAAGTAGGCCACTCCTTCTTCGTCTATGTATATGTTGTGGCATTTTTCTAGCGTATCGATACTGGTGCCTATGGTAAGTTCTGGCTTTATAAATCTGTGAGTAATGCTATCGATGTCTGATAAATCGATAATGAGCAATCCATCCGCATTTCTATCAGCTACTACATAAGCATGGTTGTTAAAGGTCTTTATGTCTCTCCATGGTGATTCTGTTCCAGGTATGCTTTTTATAAGCGTAGGTTCGGCAGGATTTTCTAACGAGACAATGTGGGTCGCATTAAAACTGCCTATCAAGGCATATTCTATGCCATCAGGATCAACATAACCCCAGATATCATTTCCTCTTTCTCCGAGTTCTAGGCTTCCTACAAGTTCTACGTTTAAAGCATCTTGAGAAGATACAGAGAGTAACGTGAATATTGATAATAATAAGGTGCTTATAAGTTTCATATACTCTAAGAAATGGAATTAAATCAGATTAGTTTTTATTCGACGATTTTATCATAACGGTAAGTCGGGAACAAGCTATAAGATTGTCATCTTGATC
Organism: uncultured Saprospiraceae bacterium; assembly: GCA_964518915.1. Taxonomy (GTDB): domain Bacteria; phylum Bacteroidota; class Bacteroidia; order Chitinophagales; family Saprospiraceae; genus JABDLO01. The sequence goes on along the minus strand of CAZFJO010000011.1, from coordinate 12,154 downwards.
GACTATATCTGTGTTCCATACGTGGATCGTCCGTCCTATCTTGATGGGTGTGGTTCTTCCATGTACCCATCCTTCTCTGGCAGACCTCAGGTGGTTGCAGTTGATTTCTAAACCCACTGGCTGCCTGCTCATGTCTTCCATCAGTAGAAAAGAAGCCATGCTTCCTATAGACTCCGACAAGGCAGCCGATGCTCCACCATGCAGAAGTCCCATCGGTTGATATGTGCGCTTGTCTACTGGCATTTTCGACAATATGTAGTCATCGCCTATTTCGGTGATTTCTATGCCTAGGTTTCTGACCAGCGTGTTGCTCATGCCGTGATTCAGTGCTTCTACCGTGACATCGTGTTTCCATATTCTCATATTTCAATCTTATCTGGTGAAGATAGCAACTTGGAATGGATTCCTTATAGGGAAGACAATCTTAACTCGGTGGAATGAAGATCTGTCTGCCATCATTGTCGACGGTCACCAGAAGATCTCACAATAGAATTTATCTTAGAGGATTCTTTTATTGCGATTAAACATTGAATCGAAAGTGCATGATATCGCCATCCTTGCAGACGTAATCTTTTCCTTCTATGCTCATTTTTCCCGCCTCTTTTACTGCACTTTCTGAACCTAGACTTACGTAATCTTCGTACTGAATTACCTCAGCTCTGATGAAGCCTTTTTCGAAATCCGTATGAATGACTCCGGCAGCTTGTGGCGCTTTGGTTCCGACCTCGATGGTCCATGCCCTGACTTCTTTTTCTCCAGCGGTGAAGTATGTTATGAGTTTAAGTAGCTTATAACTAGAGTTGATCAACCGATTTACGCCTGGTTCTTTCAGTCCCATTTCTTGGACGAATTCCATGCGCTCTTCTTTCGTTTCTAGTTCGGCTATATCTGCTTCTATGCCGGCGCTGACAAGCAATACTTCTGCATCTTCATCTTTTACCGCTTCCGCAAATGCCTGCGTATGTTCATTGCCTGAAATGGCAGAATCTTCATCAACGTTGCAGACATACAATATGGGTTTAGCAGTAAGGAAGTACATCTCCTTGAAAAGCTCGACTTGATCGTCATCAAGGGGAATGGTTCTAGCTGTTTTTCCTTGTTCTAGATGTGTCTTGAAAAGTTCAGCCGTTTCCACATTTCTAATATCTCCTTTATCACCACTCTTAGCTTGTTTCTTTAATTTCTCCAGCCTTTTCTCACACGTATCAAGATCCTTGAATATTAATTCAGTGTCTATGATGTCTTTATCTCTTACTGGGTCGACACTCCCATCTACATGGATGACATTGTCATTGTCGAAACACCTCACTACATGAAGGATGGCATCCACTTCCCTGATGTTTCCTAAGAATTGATTCCCTAATCCTTCACCTTTGCTGGCACCTTTTATCAACCCAGCTATATCTACGATTTCTACGGTTGTAGGGATCGTTTTCTGAGGGCTGACAATTTCAGTCAACTTGTCTAGTCTAGGATCTGGAACTGTGATCATACCTACATTAGGATCTTTCGTCGCGAATGGGTAGTTAGCAGCAAGTGCCTTAGCTGAAGTAAGGGCATTGAATAGGGTAGACTTGCCCACATTGGGAAGGCCTACGATTCCACATTTTAATGACATAGGAAGGTTTCTTTATCTAAAGAAATTAATCTGTAATAAATGGATAATCTTTCTGGACATAATTGTCCTCGTATAGATCAGATGGCAATGGTAAGTCACTGTTCTCAGCGAATTCCATGGCATCCTTGATCTCAACTTCAATTGCATTTTTTATTTTATCGATCTCGGCTTGTGTCGCTATTTTCTGAGAGATCATCTTTTTCTCAGTGACAGCAATAGGGTCTTTTTCCTTATAGCTATTCAGTTCTTCTTTCGTTCTATACTTCGCAGGATCTGAAACAGAATGTCCTCTATACCTGTAAGTTTCTATTTCTAAGAAGTAAGGACCTTTTCCAGAACGCGCGTGATCGGCAGCTCTCTTGAGCGCTTCGTGACAAGCTTCTGGACTCATTCCATCTACTGATTCTGATGGCATGTCGTAAGATAAGCCCATCTTAGCAAGATCCATAACGTTGGTTGTTCTGGCTACACTGGTACCCATGGCGTAGTGGTTGTTCTCACATATATATACAACTGGTAACTTCCAAGTCATAGCCATGTTGAATGATTCGTGAAGCGCGCCTTGTCTAGCTGCTCCATCTCCGAACATAGTAACCGCAACATTGTCCGTCCCTTTATACTGTTCTGCCAGTCCGATACCTGTCCCGATAGGAATCTGAGCGCCTACTATACCGTTGCCACCGAAGTAGTTTTTCTCTGCAGAGAAAAAGTGCATCGATCCGCCCTTTCCTTTTACACATCCTGTTACCTTTCCATATAGTTCAGCCATGCAAGACCTTGAATCAAGGCCCCTTGCAAGTGCTACACCATGTTGCCTGTATGCCGTGACAACATTGTCATCAGGCGTAATAGCAGATGTCAATGCAGCTGCTATGGCTTCCTGACCAATGTAGACATGGCAGAAACCACGTATCTTTTGTTTAGAATAAGCCATTAAGGTATTTTCTTCAAACCTTCTTACACGAAACATGATCTCAAACCACTTTAAGTACATGTCTTTATCATAAGTAGCCTTCTTTTTAGATCTACTTGTTCTTTTCTTAGTTGCTGAATCTGCCATAAATTTTCATTTAGAGTCACAAAATTACAACGAGAAAGATGAAATGTCTACATATCATCCCTTGTTTTTACGCATATTAGCATTATTATAATTTATTTGCGAAAGCAAAACATAAGATTGAGTCCAAAAACATCGTCCGATATAAGCCCTCTATACTTGCAGAAGTTGAAATTGATCAACTATAAAAACTATGAGAATCAGTCGATTGAGTTCCATCCTAGACTCAATGCCATCCTAGGACTCAATGGTTCTGGAAAAACGAACCTGCTAGATGCCATCCACTATCTAAGTATCGGAAAAAGTTATTTTTCTTCTTCCGATCGTTACGTGAAAAATCTTGACGCTGACTTTTTTAGACTAGAAGCCGCGATTATTCCTGGTGATGAAGAAGAGTCTATGGTTGTAAAATGTAAGCCTGGTAGCTTAAAAGAGCTTGAAGTCAACAGTAAGAAAATCAATAAGATTTCTGAGCATGTGGGTCGATATCCTTGTGTGGTGATTTCTCCTTCTGATATTCAATTGTTGCTAGATGCAAGTATGGACAGAAGAGGATTCATGGATAAAACGATTTCTCAGTATGATAAAGCATACCTTCAGGCGCTGAGTCAGTACAACAGACTCCTGAAGCAACGCAATGCTTATCTGAAAAACAATCTGGGTAGCCGTAATCTAGATGAAGTCTGGATGTCAGCCATCGATGAAAAAATGCATGATTCCGCAGACACAATTTATCATTCTAGGAAGCTCTTCATAGAAAAAGTCGGTCCTATATTCAGTGATTATTATAATCAACTGAGTAGGGGTAAAGAAAATTGCATGGTAACCTATCAGTCTGGATTAAGTGAACACTCAATCATAGAGATCCTTAAAAATAACCGAGAAAAAGATCGAATAATGGGAAGGACAACGGGCGGTGTCCATAAGGATGACTTGCAATTTACAATGAATGATGAACGGCTGAAGTTATATGGTTCTCAAGGCCAGCTTAAGACCTATGTTCTTGCTCTGAAACTGGCACAGTATACGGTAATGGAATCAGCAAGTGAGATGCACCCTCTGTTATTGATGGATGATGTGTTCGATAAATTAGACCATGAACGGGTATCTCACCTTCTGCAGGTATTGTCAGATAAAATCAAAGGCCAGGTATTCTTAACCGATAAAGATGTGAAAACAATTCCTATGATACTAGACCCATTGTCGATTGACTACAGTATCTTTGAGGTAGAAAAAGGTACCATACTATGAATATAGTTCCTAAAAGAGATGCTCCTATAGACAAGGTAATGCAAGATTACCTCAATGCCAATAAGCGCATAAGAAAGGGCTTCGTCAATACCTTAGTTAAGAATGTATGGAAAGAAAAGATGGGGGAGACGATATCTAGTTATACCCGAAGCATCTACTTCAAGGAAGGAAAACTTTTTATCAATATTACATCTTCCTCCCTGCGGATGGAGCTGGCTTATTCTAAAACTAAAATCATAGACCTTTATAAAGAAGAGATTTCAGGGCTTGTCATTAATGAAGTGATACTTAGGTGATTATGGGGCAAGAAAAAAAATATGCTCTGGTCACTGGAGTCTCAAGTGGAATCGGTGAAGCACTTATTAAACCCCTTGTCGCAGAAGGGTTTATTGTCATAGGAACGGTCAGGAAGCAAGACGATAAAGAAAGGCTCCTGCAGAATTATGGGGATAGTATCCGGATAATAATTGCTGATGTAACAGAAATAAGAGAACCGTTTAAGAAGGAATTATATGAGAAGTGTGACGGGCGACTTGATCTTCTAGTAAACAATGCCGGTCTCGCTGTGCCTGGTCCTATGCTGTACTTGAGTGATGAAGAATTCGATTATCAGATGCAGGTCAATGTAATGGGGGTAAGAAAAGTCACCAATGCTGCACTGGAACTCTTAGGTGCTGGAGCAAAAAGAGATAGACCTTCTTCTATTGTATTTATAAGTAGCATATCTGGAAAGATGAACCTGCCTTTTAATGGTCCCTATTGTATATCTAAGCACGCGCTTGAATCTATGGTAGATATCTATAGAAGAGAATTGTACCCTTATGGTATAAAAGTCGCTTCTATTCTTCCAGGGCCTATTAAAACCAAGATATGGGGAAAGAACATAGGCGCGCTTGCTAAATATGAAAGCACACCTTATAAAGATATTATGAGAAAAGCAGATAAGCTGATTTCAGATTCTGCTACCAATGCATTACCAACTACTGCCGTGACAGATGTGGTCCTTAAAATTCTTAAGTCGAAATCTCCTAAAACGAGATACATTGTGCATAAGAATAAGACGGTATTCAAGTTGATAACTTCTCTCGTTCCTGATAAGTTGCTTGATAGGATGATATGGAAGAATTTCAACAAAGGAAAGTCATTAAGTCCTGGAAGGTAAGACAACATTTTTTACAATGACTGAGTTATAAAATAGCAGAAAGGAAGGTATTAAATAGTATGATGATAAAAAGCTTAAAATATATTCTAATAGCATTGCCGGTAATAGGATGGATGTCCTGTGGCAATAAGTCCGAAGTAATACCGGATAATAGATTATATGGGACATGGAATTTAGAATCTGCGATGCGTGATGCAAGTGCAACGACTACATTAGAAGGAACGATCATTACGATACAAGATTCCATACTTATTACCAATATGCTCGGCGAGGAAATAGAAGCTGCTTATAGTAAGGAAGGAAACAAGTTGATGGCGGAAGAGCCTTTTCCATATACACTTTCAATCAATTTTCTGTCCGCAGACACCTTGGTACTCACTGGAAAAATGAGAGGCTATAGGATGAAGTTTGATTTTTTAAAAGCCGATCAAGAGCCAGACCCGGCTACGCTTCATGATGGACATAGCCATGGAGATAACCCTGAAGAAGAGGAAGCAACTGAGCTTTAATTCACCCAGTCTTGAATATTTAGAAATTAAATGTTATTTTTGCGGCCGTTAAAAGCCTGATGACTGATTTTCAGTTGATTGAGGTATGGTTTAACCAAGAAAATTTTAGCATTATGCCTGTAAAAATTAGATTGGCCAGAAGAGGCCGTAAAAAAAGACCTTATTACCACATAGTTGTAGCCGATGCAAGAGCTCCTAGAGATGGTAGATTCATCGAGAACTTAGGTTCTTATAATCCTATGACTAAGCCAGCGAGTATAGAATTGGATGTGGATAAAGCATTCAGTTGGTTAGAGAAAGGTGCACAGCCTACTGATACCGCTCGAGCAATTCTTAGATTTAAAGGAGTACTTTACAAGAAACACCTACAGAGAGGTGTGAAGAAAGGTGCACTTACACAAGAGCAAGCAGACGCTAAGCTTAAAGAGTGGATTGATGCTAAGGAAGCTAAAGTATCTGCAAGAGTTGCAGCAACTGCAGCAGAGTTAGAACAGTTCAGAAAAGAAGTGTCTGGTGTAGCTAAGAAGAAAGAAGTAGCAGCTGATACAACTGAAGCTCAAGAAGCATTCAGAGCAGATGAGGAAACGCCTGCTGCAGATGTAGAAGCGGTTGCAGAAACTCCAGCTGCTGTAGAAGAAGCACCAGCTGCAGAAGAAACGGCACCAGTTGTGGAAGAAACAGCTCC
>CAZFJO010000011.1:0-5772 GCA_964518915.1 uncultured Saprospiraceae bacterium | reverse complement strand
AGAAGCACCAGCTGCTAGCGAAGAAGAATAATCGTAGGATAAAGGGTAATCAATGAAAATTGCTTATCTTTAAACATAAGATTAAAAATTTATAGACCTGGTAAGGCTTAATTGGCTTACCGGGTCTTCATTTATAAGTACTAAGTAATAACACACATCATGGAAGCATTAGATGCGATATATAAAACCCAACTTGATAATATCAAGGCAACCATTCAGAATTCTGACTTACTGGCTAGCTATTTAGAAGAAGAGGAAGAAGAAGCGTATAAAGCCCTCGTTGCTCATTTCGAGCCAGAGATACAAGAAGTATACATGAAAGTGGCGGACACGTTGCCATTGCAACTAAAATCGCTTGAGAAAGAATTGCTTGATCCAGGTTTCGAAGGTTTGTATCTTCCTAAAGTTCTAGGTTACTCTGTACTTAGAGGAGAGGTCAATGAGCATGTAAAGTATAGAAGACCCCAGAATCATTTTAAGGAGATTCTTGAAGCAATAACTCAATCTTCTAATTTTGATCTTATTGCTAACCGGACCGGTCAGTCGGTTAAAATAGGTTTTGCCTTGAGCAGTGATATATGGGTGACGAACCTACTAGATTCGGTTGTGAATAAGAAAGTAAAATATTTCTTGCAATCACAGCGATCAGAAGAGTACAGATCACAGAAGATAAGAAACACAGGGTTGTTTAAGTATAGAAGACAATTTCACAGTCTGAATTATCAGTCTACGGAATTCGCGACGACTAAAACGGACCTGATTACTTTTGCTCCAAGTATCAAGAATTTCTTGTTGTACCGATCCGCTAACGGGTATGATAATTCGAGCTTAGTCCCTCACATCGAGAAGATGATTACTACGGCGGACTTTCTAGAAATGGACGAGTTCTTAGACATCATGATGATTGTAGGATTGTACATACCACTGGATGATAAGGTAGGGAAGAAGTGCACAGAAACTTTCAATGAAATAAGAAAGAACCCTAGACAGAACGAACGATTCTTTAGTGTATTGAATGAGTTGCAAGAATCTAGTCATCAAGTGACCAAGGAAAACGATGAAAGACTATCTAAACTGATCGACCACGGTGTAAAAGATGGTATATCTGCGCACTACGATCTACTAGATGATGTACATGGCAAGGGATATATCCAAGAAGATGTAATAGAAGCAGTAAGGAGTTACTACGATCAGAATGAAGGCCGATCTAAAGAAAATGAGTGCTTAAGAGCATCCATACTTACCTATTTCAGGAATTTTGTAGGGAATCTACCTGAGTCTGATTATCAAGAATATTTCGAGATTAATAAGATCTTCACTCAATATATGGGGATCTTTTCTAACCAGAAGTTCAATCAAGATGTCAAGATGCTCAGCCTCCGTTACGTGAAAAAACTTCTTAAGAAGTTTACTGATAAGAGAGGAAAGGATTATCAGGATATTAAGAAATGGGTCAGAACAACCTTCCTAGATCTAGGCTTCTTGAAAGACAAGGAACTTGTAGAGTTGTTCAAGACAAGAAGGAAGAAGAAAGTAGCTTCGTAGCGTAAGTCCGAAACAATCGGTATATAAATCTGAAGGATTAATCGATAAGAATGGACAGCTGTGCCTTGCGGGCTATAGTATTGTACTATAGTAAAAAACGATAGAATTCTAAGTGCAAGCAATTACAGATACATTAAAGGCCTATGGGAGTGCGATCTCTCTGGCAAGCAGGTATAATTTATATCCCTACTTGCTGATTTCAGGACTGATTTCATTCATTATAGGAGGAGCTATATTCGGCAGCGCTTGGTTATGGTCAGATAATCTGAGCAATGTGCTTTTAGATCTTTACCCATTTGAATGGGGCATTGGTTTCATAGAGAAGATTGTTTACTACTTAAGCTGGAGCCTTATTCTTGTTATAGGAGGTTTACTATACAAGTATATTGTATTGATAGCGATAGCACCGGTTATGAGCCCACTTTCAGAACGACTTGAAGAAGGTATGGTAGACGCGTATGATGGCGTTGATTTTTCATACACTCGTATGATTAGTGAGATTATGCGAGGTATCCGACTCGCACTGCGTAACATAACGTACGAACTTTCCATAACACTTGTGCTTTTACTTCTGAGTCTGATTCCAGGCTTAGCCATTATCACGACGCCCCTTATTTTTATTGTGCAGGCTTACTATATGGGCTTTGCCAATATTGATTTTTGCCTAGAAAGACACTTTACAGTGAGAGAGTCTGTACGCTGGGTTACCAAAAGGAAGATCCTCGCCATTGCCAATGGCAGCCTTTTTCTTTTATTGCTTATGATTCCTGTCGTCGGTCTATTCATTGCCCCATTCTTAGGAACCATCGCTGCGACCAAAGTTTCTGTAGATAGGCTATACGATTGATTAAAAGTAAGATCGCTCTTCTTACATTTGTAGTATGAGTACCTATACTGGAATGCTAGAACGGTTGTCTTCTTTCGTCCATGAAAATTATGGCTTACAAGGTAACTATAGCCCGTTGCCTGGAGATGTAGATTTCAACTATCTATTGAAATCGGGTCAGAATAATTACTTGGTTAAAGTAGTCAGACCAGAGAATAAAAGCAGTGCGGATTTCCAGTCAAGACTTATAGATGCCCTAGGCAATTATTCTTATCCTTTTCCGATTCAGATAAAAACGACAAGTGGCAACCTGTATAGCAGTATGAAATACAAGGATACCACACATGTTGTCAGGGTATTGTCTTGGTTAGAAGGAGAGGTATGGAATCAGAAGAAAGATATTCTGCCAGATGATTACAGGCAATTAGGAATGGAGCTCGGAAAGGTAGATGCCATCCTTGCTGCCATTGAACTGGATAACCCTCCATTAAACTCGGAATGGGATTCAATGCATGCTTCGTGGATAGATGAAAAGCTACATCTATTCCCGGAGGGAAAGAGCGCGCTTGTTTCGTATTTCTTTAAAGAATACAAAGCAATCAAGGATGAATTAGTACTTCTGCCTCAGCAGTTGATACACAACGATGCCAATGACTTCAATATCCTAGTAGATAAAGATGGACGAATCAAGCTAATCGATTATGGAGATTCTCTCTACTCGGCAAGGATTATAGAAATTGCCAATTCCGTTGCCTATGTAGCCATGGATAGACCAGATCCGACAAGCATAGCGGCACTCATCGTCGGTGGATATCATGAAGTCAATGCACTGACCAAGGAAGAAATTATTGTCCTCTATAATTTAGTGGCGATAAGGCTGTTGCTGAGCGTTACGCACAGTACGATAAATGCAGTTGCCCATCCTGAGAATGAATACCATCAGATAAGCAGTAAACCTGCTTGGAACTTGTTGAAGAAATGGAAAGACATCAACAAGACTTACTTTACTTATAGAATGGAAGCTGCTGCCGAAATAGAAGGAACACTTCATGAAAAGCATCAGGCTTTTATTAAATATACAGATGGCCATCGCGTACATCTGAAAGATCTTCTTCCCTACACTGAGTCTCTTACAGGTATCCATATGCCGTTAGATGTTTCGCAATCCCATATGGGGACTTCTGAAGATTACAACAATCCGATTGCTCAAGAACACATCATCAATCGATTCTGTCGCAGAAATGGAGCTGATTATACATACAATGGATATCAAGAGTGTAGACCGTTTTATGTCACGGATGCATTTGCCATGGAGCGCAATACAGCAGTTGAATTTAGAACAATTCACTTAGGTGAGGATTACTGGATTCCAGCTGGTGAAGAGGTGCGTACCCTAATAGATGGAGCGGTGGTTGTCATCGAAGAGGTAGAAGATTATAAGGATTATGGGAATGTAGTCGTTCTACGCCATGAAGAGGAAGGGATTGAGTTTTATACACTTTATGGACATCTAGCTAAAGAGTGTCACGGTCGATTAAATGTAGGTGCACAGGTTAATGCAGGAGGGATCATCGGATATATAGGAGATCCAGAAGAGAATGGATCGTGGATGCCGCACTTGCACTTCCAGATTATGTTATCCATGTGTGGATATAAAAACAACTTTCCTGGTGTTACCTACCCATCAGAGAAAGAACTATGGAAGAAATTATGTCCAGACCCTAAGTTGTGGATGGATGGAATTCAACCTTATACAAGAGAAACGGATGCAGACAACTATACTGTCATCGCTGAAAAGAGAAGTAAAATGCTCGGTGAGAATTTGAGTCTTTCGTATGGTACTCCAGAGTATATGGTCAGAGGTAGAGATCAATATCTATTGAATCGAGATGGACAGCGATTCTTAGACTTGGTCAATAATGTAGCACACGTAGGACATGAAAATCCTGGCGTTGTAGAAGCGGGAAGAAACCAGATGGCCACCCTTAATACCAATACGAGGTACTTGCATCCATCCATTGTTACTTATGCAGAATCTCTACTAGCTACCTTTCCAGACAAGCTCTCTAGAGTGTACTTTACCAATTCAGGAAGTGAAGCAACGGATCTAGCCTTACGCATGGCCCGTGTTGCTACAGGACATTCTAGAGCCATTGCCATGGAGATGGGGTATCATGGGCACACACAATCAGCTATAGATGTTAGTTCATATAAGTTCAATAGAAACGGGGGAGCAGGTAAGCCAGAATCGACTTCCCTCATGTCTCTACCAGATACTATAAGGAAGCATTCTAAGTATGGAGATAATTATATGCTTGAGATCGATGACATCCTTGCAGATCATACAACAGGTCCTCCGGCTTGCTTTATTTCAGAAACGATTATGAGTTGTGGCGGCCAGATCGAACTCCCATCTGGATATTTAGAGTACGTATATCATGCCGTAAGAAAAGCAGGAGGATTGTGCATTGCAGATGAGGTTCAGACAGGTTTCGGTAGAGTAGGGAGTCACTTCTGGGCTTATGAGTTACAAGGTGTAGTCCCGGATATAGTGACCCTCGGAAAACCGATGGGGAATGGTCACCCTCTTGCTGCCGTCATATGTACGGAAGATGTCGCATCTTCATTTCACAACGGTATGGAGTATTTCAATACCTATGCTGGAAATCCAGTCAGTTGTGAAATAGGACTAGCCGTACTTAATGAAATTCATGATCGTGGATTACAACAGCGGGCACATACCCTAGGAAAAAAACTAAAAGAAGGATTGATAGAGCTCTCCGAGCGATACGATTCCATAGCAGATGTAAGAGGTGTAGGCTTGTTTCTAGGGATTGAATTCAGCGACGGGCAAGAACCACTTGCACAGCTAGCTAAGGATGTTGTGGCGTATATGAAAGCATATAAAATCTTATTAAGTACGGATGGGCCACATGACAATGTTGTAAAAATAAAACCTCCTCTCGTAATCACAGCATCAGACGTAGAAAAGACGTTGCGTTATTTGTCTATAGTAATGGAAAGGTTGAGTTAAACCTGGTCTAGGGCTTGTGTTATGTCTTCAAGGATGTCTTCTATATCCTCAAGACCTACACTTACTCGGATCAATCCCGGTGTGATTCCTACCATAAGCCGCTGTTCTTCAGTCAACTTAGAATGTGTAGTAGAAGCTGGATGTGTTACGATTGTTCTTGAATCACCTAGATTGGCTGATAGAGAAAGCAACTTGATGTTGTCTAGAAAATTCCTACCTGCATCTAGTCCTCCACTTAATTCAAATGTAATGAGTCCGCCACCTTGTGACATCTGTTTAATTGCGATATCGTGTCCTGGATGATCAGGTAAAAAAGGATAGCTTACCTTACTTAATTTAGGATGATTATGAAGGGATTGTGCTAGGT
>CAZFJO010000010.1:25977-29805 GCA_964518915.1 uncultured Saprospiraceae bacterium | reverse complement strand
ATCTAGTACCATCTATTTGTCTCCATAATGCGCGTATGCACTTAAGACTAGAACGGTAACAATATCATCTTGTATATCATAAACTAATCTATGTTTTTTATTGATTCTCCTTGAGTAATAACCTTCTAAGTCATGCTTTAATTTTTCAGGTTGTCCAGTTCCGGTCCTTGGATGTTCTCTAAGTTCAATCAATAAATCTGCAATTTTTTGCAGAAGCTTTTTATCTCCAGATTTCTTATGTCGGTTGATGTCTTTTATTGCAGTAGAAGTTAATCTTAAGCTATAACTCATAGACCTAATAAATGCTTAATCTCTTCGGTAGAATTAATTTCAATGTTATCGACTCCATTACCCTCTGCTACACTCTTTTTTATCTTTTTTATCATAGCTTCATTAAAATAGATGTCTTCTGTTGTAATGGGCGTTAATGCGTAAGACTTATCCTTTCCTCGTTGAACAATTATCTGTTCTCCGTTGTCAACTTTATCAAAATAGAATCTTTGGTTCTGTCTGAATTCTCTACTGCTTATGATTAACATCTCTTATTTTTTTGTGTGTACCTTAATGGTACAACAGTAAAGTTATTAAAATGATTCTACAATTCATGTTAGTTTTATAAGTATTGCCATTTTAAAATAGACCCGCCTATCTTCAATGAGATAGACAGGTCCTCAACATCATCTTTTTGATTCTCCTAATTTGCCATTTTAACCTCTACCATATTATCATCAGGAATTCTATCTATCAATAAGTACAGAGGATCGATTCCGACTTTAGCGGGTAATTCTTCTGTCATAATGGTAATTGTTGATTTTCCACCTTTAAACTTGTGTTTCTGGTAGTAAGACAATGCTCCTTTATCATCATAGGCCCCTATGTAGATATAGTCATCCACGGTTGCTTCTTGCTCAACACCCTGGTCTTCTACGTTGTACTTAACCACGTCGACCTCAATCGAAACCTGATGGCTCCCGTCCTCAAGTATTGTACCGTAAGCATCCACAGCACGGTTATTGTAAATGACTACTTTTTCTATCATATCTTCAACTAGATACTTTAAGGAGTCTGGCGTAACTCTATCTAGTTCTGACATGAAATTAAGTGAATTAGGATAAGGTGCTTCACTGAATGCATACTTCTCAGCGAACCTTCTTAAAGCAAGATTTAGGGAGTCTTCTCCCAGGTATTGCCGCAAGGCATACATGATTACAGATCCCTTTCTGTAATGTATGTATTCCTGGCCTTCCACTTTCATCAGTGGGAGTTCTTCGTTGGTTTCTGAACCCCGACTTCTTAAGTACATATCCATTTCGTAGGATAAGAACTCATTCATTTTATCCATTCCATATTCTTGTTCCATAACCATAAGAGCAGAGTACTGAGCGAAACTCTCACTCAACATGGTTGCACCTTGTACAGCTGCTGGAGCAACTTGATGTCCCCACCACTGGTGAGCCATCTCATGTGCAACGAAGAAGAAAGATTTATCGATGGTTGCGTCTTCCTCCATGTCCGCAATAAAGCCCATGCTTTCAGAGTATGGCATTGTTCCAGGAAATGCTTGCGCAAAACTCATGAACCGAGGAAACTCAATAATTCGTGCCTGTTTAAAAGGATATGGCGTAAAGGCTTGAGAATAATAGGTTAAGGATGCCCGCATAGATTTCATCATCCTATCTACATTGTAATCGTGTCCCGGATGATAATATACTTCAAGATCCACATCGTTCCACTTTTCTCTTTTTACTTCATACTTAGCAGATAGAAAGGAATAGAAATTTTGGATTTTTCTGTCTAGTTCGTACCTGAAAAACTTCCTTCCTTCTTGTTCCCATTCTTTAATCAATGATCCTGGTGCGATGGCAATCTGATCTGAAGAAGTACTGATGGTGCACGAGAAGTCTATTAAATCAGCGTCTGTTGATATATAAGAATTCTGACAATGGGAAGAGCAATGTTTTTTCAAGCCAGGCATTCCTTGCAAGGAATCGAGATCGAAGTTATGTCGATCTACATTGTTGTCGAGTTCTCTTCCATGAGCATATCCTATCGTAGGGATCAATTCTTGATGATCGACGAATATTCCATTCTGCGTTATACGCTTAGTTGTAACTTCATTTTCTATGCCTCTAGGAATGTAAGCTGATCGGATAAACAGTTGCAAGGAGTCTCCAGGAGAGAGCGCTTGTGCAAGTTTATAAGCATAAAATTTCTGTTCTTTATCCTCTATTGCTACAGCAGCTCCAGGGATGTCTATTTCAGATGTAAACAGGCTAGGCATAGAGAATAGGATGGTATCAATCGGGGCTTCCTGCTTATTAAGTAGCATTACCTCTACATCTGCTTCTATGGATCTTTTTTCTGGAAACATATCGATATGATAATCAAGGGATACTATCCTTGGTTGAGGAAAATCTTTAAAGCGATCATACTTTTTTTCGTATCCTGATGAAAGCGCATCAGAAGCATTTTTTGTGGAATAGTCATTAACTATCTCAGCATTATAAAAAAGAAACCCAGCTGAAATCATCCATACAGTAAGTAAAGTAGCCATCGGAACAATGGCTTTCCCTTTTAACCTACTCAAGGCCATTCTTGCGCGGGTGCGGAATCTGTTTTCCTTTCCTCTATGGGAAAAAAGCGAAGCATTGATCAGAATAATGACGGAAAACAATAACCAATGAAAATTATAAGCAACCAGTCCCTTGACATAAGGTAGATATGTACTCATGTCAGAGTAGATTAAGCCTGGTACATTTCCTATCTTCAGTAAATTGCTTTCGATGTTTAACGCCGACCAGCCGAATGAATTAACCAATAGAAACAGCACAAACAAGAAAAAACCTAAGTTCATATTATTGACTATAATCTGTATGAAGAAACACACTGCAATGAACACGGTCATCTTGCTCAAGTCGATGAGCAATAATTGCTTGAAATAAAGATCGAATTCGAAATGGGTATATCCCTTAATGGTCTGAGTTAGTATTCCTATCGAGCCAGCTACGACCAGTAGGATGGCGACTATTGCTACCATGGATAAAAATTTACCTAGAGTAGGCACCCAGAAAGGGTAGGGTGTAGCGTCTATAATTTCATTCATTTTGGCATTTCTTTCTCTCCACAACATTACCCCACTATAGTATCCTATAATGATTACCAAAAACATGTAAAAGGAGTTAGAGATGGCATCAAGTACCAAGTAAGTTACAGGATGATTTCCTACGCCATAATATACATCTGCATTGGATATAGCCATGGTTGCATTCATCATGGCGAAAAGAGCCAGGATGATGAAAGCGGGACTCTTGACTGTTGTACGTATTTCATTTTTTACGATAAGTAGACAAGACATAAGATGACTCAACGTGTTGTGAAATTTGTGCGACAAGGGCAGTGCATTCATAGGCTTGTACAGCACACGAACTTCTTCAGATTCTTGATGGTTTTTATTCCTTTTCTTTTTAACTATCGCACCCATTGTAGACTTTATATAGGTAATACCGAATATTATCAATGATATACATACCCACAATAACCTATTGTATACAAGTGGGCCGGTAAGAGATGGGACTTCTGAATTCTTCTCTGCTACAGTCCAGTATTTCGTAATGATGGAGAAAGAATGTATGCCTAGAGGGTCTAAGAAAAGCGCTAAGCTTTCCTTGTCGAGTTGAGTGATAAGGTTTCCTGCCATGATATAGCCAATGAGTAAGCCTACCGCTCCTATAAAAGAAGCTGTGGTACTTCTGAAAATCTGTGCCAGCCCATATATTATGGCCCCGATGATGAGGGTGTTAGGAAGTAGGAAAAGTAAAAAACTGTTAA
>CAZFJO010000010.1:0-25877 GCA_964518915.1 uncultured Saprospiraceae bacterium | reverse complement strand
ATTATGGCCCCGATGATGAGGGTGTTAGGAAGTAGGAAAAGTAAAAAACTGTTAATATAAGCCATCGGGAAGAAGGATCCTGATTTTATGGTTTCTTGGTTGATTAACAAAGGCGCAACTAAGAATGCAAGGTACACTCCGAATTGTACAAGTACAGCAAGCGATAGACCGCTTAGAAATCTTCCAAGCATGTAACTTGACTTCTTTAGTGGCGAAGTAAAGAGAATAGAATAATAGTCGCTGTGGAAATCTTTCAACGCCGCCTTATTCATGAACACGGTCGTCATAATTATAGATAGCAGACTCATGAATGAAATGAAATGAAAAATGGCATAAGGCGCATTGACATTGATATTACCGAGGTCCTTTCCGACAACAAGGTTTTCAGAAACTAAGGTTGCCAGAATTAGCAAGAAATTTATAAGTAAGAATATGTATAGAATGGGTTTTTTCAACCACGATTTCAATTCAAATTTTATTATTTCTAAAAGCATAGCAGTATGGTTTTAAAGCTGTTATAAAGGTTGATGTCAGTGAGGTTACGATAGGATAGGGACGAGGTTTTCGATGCCCATAATTTTAGTGAAGAAGACATCTTCTAGGTCCGCAGGAATTCTTATGAATTCATTGCCTGGATTTTTATCGCTGATGATGTGGATGTGGGGTTTGCCCGATACCAGTCTGCTTGAGATGACTTGATATTGTTCTTCATATTGAGACATCTCTGTTTTTTCTATAACCTTCTCCCAGATCAGTCCGCGTAGATCTTGAGTTGCTTTTAGAGGGCTACCTTGGTAGATAAGATTCCCTTGATTAATAATGGCCATGTCTGAGCACAGTTGCTTGACATCCTGTACGATATGGGTGGAAAGAATAACGACTACTTGTTCGCCTATCTCAGCGAGTAAGTTATAGAACCGGTTTCGTTCACCGGGGTCCAGTCCGGCTGTGGGCTCATCAACGATGATGAGTTTCGGTTGTCCGAGCAGGGCCTGAGCGATGCCGAATCGCTGCTTCATTCCGCCACTGTAAGCGCTGACTGCTTTCTTTCTGAAGTCCCATAGATTTACCCTGTGCAACAGTTCTTCGACGATTTCTTTTCTTTCTGCCCTGCGCGTTATTCCTTTCAGGGTAGCCATGTGATGCATGAGAGATAGAGCGGTAACCCCTGGATACACTCCGAATTCTTGAGGTAGGTATCCCAGTGTTTTTCTGAGTTCATGTTTTTCACGGATGACATCTATCCCATCTATGTGTATACTTCCGGTGTCTGGTTCTTGGAGTGTTGCGATGGTTCTCATCAGGGTTGATTTTCCAGCACCATTGGGTCCGAGTAGGCCAAACAGGCCTGTACCGATTTCTAGGTTGATGTTGTTAAGGGCTTGGATACCATTGGCGTACGTTTTAGAAAGATTCTTTATGGATAATTTCATGATGCTCTTGTTTTATGAATGAGTGGTATAAGATTATTTCTATACAAGAATAAGGGCATATGAAGCAGGTTGAAACTTTTAGTGATGGTAGCGATGCGCCATGTGATCTACAGGGAAGAAGTTGTGATAAACCCCATTCGTCACAAAAATTGGTCTAGAGACAGCTATATGTATACCTTTGTCATATGCTAGAGATTTTAAAAAAACGCTGGGTATATCACACACTTATATGGGTGTCGGTTTTCCTCCTTTTTATGTTGTTGAGTTATGAAGGTGGATTTAATGTAGAAGATTTATTGATACAGCCATTGCTTATTGTTGGCCAGTTCATGTATATATGTTATCTAGGATTCTGGGCCAAGGATCATTTATTTGCGAATCGGAAATATTTTCAATACATCCTAGCCCTGGCTTTCATTGTTGTGACCACTGTATTGATTCTAGAATGGATGAAGCAGTTTGGAGTCCAGGAAGGCAATGACAAGATTCAGAATATGACGAATGTCGGATTCACATTGCTGTTCTCGACGGGATTACAATACTTTAAGCGTGGGATCATAGGTCAGTATCAGATTCAGGAGCTCAGGGCAAAAACTGCTGAAACCGAGTTGACCGCTCTCAAGGCCCAGATCAATCCTCACTTTCTGTTTAATACACTTAACAACATTTACGGCATGAATCAGATTGATTCAAGTAAAGGATCAGATATGATTCTTGAATTGTCTGATGTTATGCGCTACCATCTAGAGTTTTCTAAAATGGATCATGTGCGTTTAGAACAGGAAATAGAGCTAGTCCAATCTTATATAAGACTAGAAGAGCTGAGGTTGACAGATAATTGCGACCTACAGGTAAGAACTTCTAAGGTGGATAAATCACTCAAGATATCACCGTTGTTGTTTCTACCTTTTGTAGAGAATGCCTTTAAGCATGGCACACATCCATTGAATCCTTGTTTTATCCACATCCGTATAGATGTAGACAATGAGCATATTTTATTCCATGTCAAGAATAGCATCATCAGCAATAGAAAGGTGGTTAAGACGCACATCGGCCTGGAGAATACCCTACGTAGGTTGGAATTGATTTATCCAGAAAGGCATACGATAGATATTAAGGAAGAAGGAGATGTATTTTCTGTTGACTTGAAAATTAAGATATAACGATGATTAAGATTCTTATTGTCGACGACGAGCCACTGGCTCATAAGATCCTAGAAGGGTACATCAGTAAGCTAGATGATATGGAAGTTGCAGGTAATTGTTACGATGGGGTTTCTACGCTCAACTTCCTAAATAGTAATTCCGTAGATGTTGTTCTTCTTGATATCCAGATGCCGGACATAACAGGATTAGAATTGATGGAAAGCCTTAAGAATACCGATGTCAAGGTTGTTTTTACAACCGCCTATACCGAGTATGCCATCGATGGATTCAACTATGATCAGGTAGTCGATTATCTACACAAGCCTATAAGGATTACTCGATTCGTCAAGGCGATCAATAGGGTGAAAAAATTACTGGCTCTGGAGGGTGATTTTGAATCACGTAGCAAACCAGAGATCGAAGTAGAAAAATCGGAATTCATTTCTCTCAAGGACAACAAGACGATTTATAAAATCAGATACGACGAAATATTGTACATCCAGTCGTGGGGCAACTATTTAAAGTTTTTTCTGGTAACGGATGAAATTAAGATAGTCCGAAAAACGATAAAGTCCATTGAATCGGAATTGCCAGAAAACGACTTTCAGCGCATCCATAAATCTTATATAGTCAATATCCAGCAGGTAAGAGGAATTTCTGGCAATCAAGTTTTACTCAATGACCAGAAAATCCCTATCGGACAGAGCTACTTAATCGAAGCAAAGAAGAAGGTGTTGAGGTAGGGAGGAGCATGTTTTGAACCATCTTTAATTTTTCAACTGTTGAGCTTCAGAGACAGTCAATGGTTTTTCATGGATGCGTTCAATTGATGAACACTAGTGTGACCTCTCTGAGGTCAAGGTTTCTTTTTACGTTTTTTCTAAAAAAGTATGACCTCTCTGAGGTCAGCGTATTGCCTCTTTGAAAGAGAATTAATCCAGAAAATATACACAAATTAAGGTCGATAAAAAATGCTATGCCACGTTTTATATGGATGTTATTCTTCATTTTATAAATCGAATACCATTGATTACGTCGACCGCCAAAAATAAGGCGTAAACAAAATCAAAATCGAAAACAACTCCAATCTCCCGATCAGCATCAGAAAACACAACACGCCCTTACCAAGTGGAGGTATGGCAGCGAAATTATCCATAGGACCGACTTGGCCGATGGCTGGACCTACATTACCGAGGGTAGTGGCTACAGATCCCACACCCGTAAGCAACGGTTGTTCCCAGTCAGAAAGAATAGATGTCATAACGATGCTGCCCACCAGAAAGAACAATAAGTATATCAATAAGAAAACCAAGACATGGGTCAGTATCCGTGGAGCTACGATCTTCTGGTCAATCTTCAACCTAATCAATGAGTTAGGGTGGAGGAGTCGCTTAAATTCTAGAGCAGAATTCTTAGCGAAAACCAAGTGCCTGATAAACTTGATTCCCCCTGAAGTAGAACCTGCGCACGCCCCCGCGAAGAGCAACGTAAAAAACAAGATGGTTATACTCGCATGCCACGCAGTATAATCTGCTGTCACGAATCCAGTCGTGGTGATGATAGATACAATCTGAAACGATGCATCTCGGAAAGACGATTCCCAACTTTCCTGTCCATAGTTGTGGATGGAAATGGTGATCCCCAGAATGAGTAGAAAGGTAGCTATCAAGTAGGTCTTAAACTCATCACTCGACCATACTTTCCTAAATTTCCCTTTCAGGCTGTAATAGATTAAAGTGTAATTGATGCCCGCTATAAACATAAAGATCAGTACGGTGTAATGAATCATAGGAACATCCCAGTGGCCTAGACTGGCATTCTTAGTAGAGAATCCTCCCGTAGCGATGGTTGTCATGCCATGATTAATGGCGTCGAAGATCGACATGCCTTCTATCTTGAGTATGGCTATCAATACCACGGTGAGGCTTACATATATCAGCCATAACCGTTTAGCAGTTTCCTTGATACGCGGATGTATCTTATTAGAAGTCGGGCCTGGAGATTCAGCAACGAAAAGCTCCACACCTCCGATTCCTAGCAATGGAAAAATGGCCACAGTAAGGACGATGATTCCCATACCTCCGATCCACTGTGTTATAGACCTCCACAACAATATGGTGTGCGGCAAGGATTCTATGTCTGTATATATTGTCGCTCCAGTCGTAGTGAGGCCAGATATAGATTCGAATATGGCATCGATTACCGGCAGGTTATCAATGGTCATCCAGTAGGGCAGTGCACTGAAAAGTCCGACAGTCAACCATCCCAGACTGACGACAAGGTATCCCTCTCTCTTGTGAATTTCTCTATCTGAATCTCTGCAGAAAAACCACATGGCGGCACCACTGATAAGTGTGATAAGTGAACTAAGCCCGATTCCGGAAGCAGCTGGATCAGAGATGATAAGACCGACGATGGATACAATACCAAGCAGTAGGGCAAGCAGGCACCATATGGCGCCGAGGGTGTGTCCGATGGTCTTAAAATTAATCATGGTTACTTGAATAATTCTTCTACCTTCTTGATGGCATCAGGAAGTGCAAGGACAATGATCTTATCCATCTTACTACACACAAATGTGCCATCAGGTATGATGCAATGATCGTCCCTGATTACCCCAGCAACAATCGCAGAGGCCGGGATTTTTAAGTCGGCCAGTGGTTTACTCGTAACTTGATTGTCTTTATGTAAGATGAATTCTATGATTTCAGCATCCACACCATGTAAGGTTGCAATGGCTGCAATCTTCCCTTTTCTCACGAACCTGAAGATATTGTTAGCCGCTATTATTTTCTTATTGATGATGGTGTCTATGCCGATGTTCTGAGATACGCGTGTATAGATTTCATTGTCTACAAGTGCGATGGTCTTACTCACCTGATGCTCTTCAGCAATCAAGCTGGTAAGAATGTTTATCTCGGAGTTAGGTGTCAAGGAGATGAAAGCATCCATGTTATCTAAGCCTTCGCGGATAAGCGAATCTCCATCACCTGGATCTGCAACGGTAATCAAGGCGCGATCTAGTTGTTGTATGAATTTCTTACCTACCTCTTTATCGGGCACCAAGGTGTTAACCGCATATTCTTTTTCAAGTATTTTAGTAGTACGCAAGGCAAGGGGTGTGTCACCGACGATCATTACCTTCTTGATGGGCTTCACTTGTTTGCCCACGAGCGCAATTACCGTATCAACATACTTAGAATTGATAGATAGGTATAAGTGATCTCCACCTAGGAGTTGTGTATGGCTTTTAGGAATGATGGTTTCTTCATCTCTGAGGATTGCAACCCCACGGAAGTCAAGTTCATGTTGGGTCCCGAAAATTTCCGATACAGTTTTCCCACATTTCTTAGAATTCTCTTCTATCGTCAATCCTAGAATGGTCAGTAAGCCTCCTTCGAATTCGAATAAATCTGTAACCGGAGATTTCTTGAGAAGACGTTTTATTTCCTTGGCGGCCAATTGCTGAGGACACATCAGCTTATCTACACCCATTGTAATGAAGGCATCTTTCTGTTCGTCCTTGAGGTACTCAGGATTGCTTACACGAGCGATGGTCTTTTTACTTCCTTTCTGCTTCGCAAGAATGGCAGCTAGTAAGTTAGTTTTTTCTGAGGTCGTTACGGCAAGAAATAGTTGCGATTTAGCGACTTCTGCTTCGTCGAGGATTGCCGGAGAAGTAGCATCACCAGTGATGGTAAGAACGTCAAGTTTTCTCCTGATTTTATAGAGTACATCTTCGTCCGTATCTATGACAGTGATATCCTGCTCTTCTTTAGCCAGTAAGCTTGCTAAGTGGAATCCTACAGAACCAGCGCCCGCGATTACAATTTTCATGTTTATAATTTGTTATTCTTCCTATGTTAAGGAAGAATTTAAGCCGCGAAGTTAGTCCTTTTTCTCCGATATCGCTTGCGCAAATGTCTCCTTTTCCTAGATTATACTTCTTCGGATTGAGATTTAAAATGTTGGATTCCTAAATCTAGACCATGGCGATAATCTTCCAATAGTGTTTTTTCATTTTTCTTGTAGGTACCACTCTGAAGGATATCCTCAGGAGAAATCTGCTTTATCTTAAGGTCGGCAGGAGGGTTTTGCATGAATTCTATGGCTTCGTTATACTTCTCGTAACTCTTAGCAAAAGTCTGACTCAACTCAGGACGTGAGCTAAAATATATACTTCCAAAATAGTCTGACCATGATTGAGAAGTATAGATGTTTTCTGGATATGTTCTCAGAACTAAAATGTCCCTCGATCCTTCATCGTAAGCCTTGATTACTGGAATCGGATCACTCCAGCCACCATCGAAGTAGGCTTTACCATCGATCTTGTACTTCCCCTTTGTCACGAATGGTAGGGTACAAGAGGCGATTACATAAGGTATCCATCGTTCTGATGAAGGTTCGAAATATTCTGAATTGCCGTATCGGCGATTGGTCGCAACGAACATGATGCGCTTTCCTTCGGCATACCTGTGTAACTTATCGAAGTCAATGGGGACGGTTTTTTTGGCGATTTTTTCTAAGTAGTCTATATCCATATATCCTTCCTTACCAAAAGTCCTTCTGAAATTCATGAAGTGCTCATCATTGACCAATACACGCATAGCATCTAGGCACTTCCGATACTGTCTGCTGATGTAATAAGTGACTGCAATGGATCCACCAGAAACCCCCATATAGGAGTCGAAAGGAAAATAATCGCAAGCCATAAACCCATCAAGCACGCCTGCCGTAAACGAAGTTTTAAATCCGCCACCTTCAACAATCAATGTCTTTTCCATATCCACTAAATTAATACAATTAACCAAAGTCTGGAACACGCACACCATAATCTGCACAGGATTTAACGGCAATCAAGATATCTAGGGATCTACAGAATAAATCTACGCTTAACTATTGATGATTATTGTTGAGAGACGTACCTTGCAGACATTAAATTAAAAGGATAATTATGAAGCTGAGTACCGTAAAGGATTTATTACAGAATGCAACATCTATTTACTTTAAATTACCCGATGGTAACCTTGTACCTTCTCACTTCCATGTGACAGAAGTAGGCAAGGTCAGTAAGCACTTCATCGATTGTGGTGGTAAGGAAAGAACAGAAACCAAGGTGAATTTTCAGTTGTGGTCTTCTGACGATTACGATCACCGATTACACCCAGAAAAATTGTTGTCTATCATTCAAGTCTGTGAATCTAAGCTTGATATCGGAGACCATGAAGTAGAAGTAGAATATCAAGGAGAGACCATAGGTAAGTATGGACTGGATCACGATGGTAGTGGATTCGTTCTTGTCAGTATGGCAACTCAGTGTCTCGCTCAAGAAGCGTGTGGGATTCCAGAACCAACTATGATACCTCTTGGTTCGGGTGTATGTACTCCGGGTGGTGGATGCTGTTGATATGACCATCCTACCATTTGCGGAAGCGGACTTCCATCCTGCCATGGTTATCTATAGAGAAGGGATAGAAACGGGGATGGCTACCTTCGAGACCGATGTTCCTGACTGGAATAGGTGGAATGACAATCATCTCCAGCGGGGCAGAGTTAAAGCTGTCGTGGACGGAAAGATGGCCGGATGGGCAGCCCTCACGCCAGTCTCTAATCGATGTGTCTACGAAGGGGTAGCAGAAGTAAGTGTGTATGTTTCTTCTCTTGCTCAAGGCAAAGGTGTGGGTTATAACCTGCTAGCAAGCTTGGTTGCTATTTCCGAAAAAGAACATATATGGACATTGCAATCTTCTATATTCTCTGAGAATGTACCAAGCCAGAAATTGCACCTAAAATGTGGTTTCAGAAAGGTAGGCTATAGAGAAAAAATAGCTAAGTACAATGGCGTGTGGAAGGATACTATATTGATGGAAAGAAGAAGTGAACGTTATTAAACGTATAAATAAGAAATGAAAATAGAAGAAACATTTAAGGCAATCCTTGCTAGGGAAGTATCTGCAGAGAAGAAAGAACAGGTCAATCCACTGATAGACTTTATCTCTGACAGAGAGAAGAACAATCAGAGTGTTAAGCTTAATTTTATCTGTACACACAATAGCAGAAGAAGTCATCTATCACAGATATGGGCTCAGATCGCGGCTTTTTATTATCACGTAAATAATGTAGGCTGTTACTCTGGAGGAACAGAAGCAACAGCTATATTTCCTATGATTATAAAGACCTTATCCCATCAGGGACTGCAGGTCCATAGCCTGTCTGAAGGCGAAAACCCAGTTGTTTCTTTCGGTTTAGATCCTCTGCCTCTTCCGATTATAGGTTTCTCTAAGGTATACGACCATCCTTCTAATCCGACTTCAGAGTTCGCTGCAATTATGACTTGCGATTCGGCAGATCAGAACTGTCCGTATATTCCTGGTGCAACTGTTAGAATACCGGTTACCTTTCTAGACCCTAAGGCTTCAGATGGAACACCAGCGCAAGCGCAAGTATACGCAGACCGCAGCATAGAGATTGCAGCTGTAATGTTTTATGTTTTTAAGGAAGTGCAGTGTAGAATATAAAAGGGCAGGAAGCCATTATCTTACAAATTAAACTATCTAAAGTGGATTAAGTTCTGAACAAGATTCTTAGATTCAATTGGAATTTGATAGAACAATAGTCCCCGCCACTTTTATTTATGCTGAAGTTAATAAAAATATCTTAAGCGCTTAGCAAGCTTTTAAATCTATCTTTAAAAGCATAGACTAAAATCAGTCCCAGTACCAGGCCTAAAATTGCTCCAGCAATATTAGCAGGATCATGTAACGCATGAAAAATAGTGGCGTTGAACATGACTGCAATTAAAAAAGTAAGTGCTAAGGGAACATACTTATTTAGAATAAGCGCTAGGCCACCTAGAATTTCTATAACACCCACAATTTTCATGAAACCGGAAGTTACGTAGATACCCATAAGTGTACCTCCATCTCCGGGTATTTCTGGGAATGGCATAAAGCCTGCAAACTTGTTTACTCCGAATACCAAGCAGAAAACTCCGAAAAGTATCCGGATTCCCATTGTAATTTTAGGATTCATATTATTGTGATTTTGTTTCCTAAATATAAGGAATCCAATCTTAAAAGTTGTTGTAACAACTTAAAATAAATAAAGCTTCCTTTGCTTCAATAACTAATGGATAAATCATAAATCCTTACATTGTATTTAGGTTTAATTATTCATGGTAATTCTTAATATATGAAGCAAGTCATAAATCCAGCCGAACTACTGGTGTTAATGTCTCATCCAGACTGCATTGTTTTAGATGCAAGCCCAAAGGAGAATAAGAGCAATCTATCTCCGTTACATTCTGACAAGCGAATTCCTGGTGCAAGGCCATTTGATTTAAAAGGTAAGTTCAGCGATCACAGTGCTTCTATGCCTAATACCTTTCCTTCAGCAGATCAATTTCAAGAAGGATGTAGGGCATTAGGAATTGACGCGGAAAGTAGAATTGTTGTATACGACAATCTAGGTATGTATACGGCCCCTCGTGTATGGTGGATGTTTAAGGTAATGGGACATCAACATGTGCGCGTCTTAGATGGCGGTCTGCCGGCATGGGTAGAAGAAGGGATGGAAATAGAAATTAAGTCTATAGAAACGTATGGGGAAGGAAGTTTCGTGGCACGTCCAGATCTCAGTGTTGTTAAAACCATGGAAGATGTTCTAGCTAATTTAGCCAAGCCAGATTACACCATTGTAGATGCTAGGTCAGCAGGAAGATTTAAGGGTACTGCACCCGAACCAAGAGCAGGATTAGAAAGTGGACACATTCCTGATTCTATAAATATTCCATATGCTGATGTATTAGATAATGGAAAATTGAAGAATAAAGAAGAATTAGAATACATCTTTAAGGATGTTATCGCACAAGAGAAACCGATTGTTTTTTCTTGTGGTTCTGGATTAACCGCATGTATAAATCTACTCGCTCTTTCTACACTGGGAGAATACGAGACTTCAGTTTATGATGGATCGTGGACAGAGTGGGCGCAATTGCAAGGAGATAAGATTAGAAAAGATACCTGTTAAGTATAAGTTCTGGCTTATGGTTACAGTTGATAAAATAGGCTTCTCGGTGCTTAATTAGAATTGACTATGGTCTTACTTTAGTTAAAGTATGGAGTGGTAATTATAGTTGTCGTTAATTGCGGGATTCTTTTACTTTTTCAATTTCATTTTTCAATACTTTTATATTCTGCTTGTTCTTACCCCAAGAGAAAACTTGCGATGATTTACCGTCAACATTACAGATACTATTAACCAGTATTTTATTGTTTTCTGGGATAATTGTAATTAGTTCATCTCCAAAAGTCCTGAAGTCGGTATCAGGATTTATGACTTCGAATTTCGAAGTACTCATTGAAGCAATTTCCCATTTTAAATTTTTAATTGTGGATTTAATAACTTGAGTGTTTGATAGAATTGTTCCTTCAATTTCTATGGTCTTAAATTCCAGATTTCTATATTGGTAGTAAGTCACCATTAGTCCCATAGTGAGAGGTATTAGGAAGTATTCCATTCCTCTAAATAAATCATCTACATCACTACTGAGGTTGCCGTATAGAATAATAACAAAGAAAATGAATGTAACAGCAATGATCCAGAAACCTACCTTATAGTGGTTGAATTTTCTTCGTTTGTTTAAATTTAGTCTATTCTTAATCATCTTTTTCGATGGGTTCGATTTGATGTTTTTAATATTTAAAACTGAATACACACATTCTTAGGCTCGGTAAAAAATCGCAACACTTCTAGGCCTCCTTCTCTGCCTACACCAGAATTTTTCATTCCTCCGAATGGGGTGCGCAAGTCTCTGTGCAACCACGTGTTGATCCATACAATCCCGGCTTCTATTTCTCTTGCCATGCGGTGGGCACGACTTAAGTTTTCTGTCCATAAGGTAGCCGATAATCCATAATCTACGCCATTGGCCATAGCCAATACTTCGTCTTCACTATCAAATGGCATAATGGTAACTACAGGCCCGAATATTTCTTCTTGATTGGTCCGACAGTCATGCGACAATCCTTCTATGATAGTCGGCGCTATGTAATAACCTTCTTCATAACCATCAGGAAAAACGGCATGTCCACCGGTTAGAATTGTTCCTCCTTCCTCTTTCGCAAGTTCTATATAGTTGAGGATTTTTTCATAGTGTTCTCTAGAGACAATAGCTCCTACCTTAGTCTTGGAGTCTGCGGGATGGCCTACGACCATTCCTTGCGTCCGTTGGATGAAGTCTTTTTTAAATTGTTCATAGATGGATGCTTCCACGAAGATCCTTGAACCGCATAAGCATATCTGACCTTGGTTAGCCCATGATGCTCGGAGGGTCGTTCTGAGCATCTTATCGTAGTCACAATCGGCAAAGATTATATTGGGATTTTTTCCACCCATTTCTAAAGAAAGTTTTTTAAACATAGGTGCTGCAATCGATGCAATCTGCTTTCCGACTCTTGTACTACCGGTAAACGAAATTGCCTTGATCTGTGGGTGTTTAGTTATCTCAGAACCTACTTTTATTCCGTCCCCATGCACGATGTTCAATACGCCAGGAGGCAGACCGGCTTCTATACAGATTTCTGATAGTAGAAAGGCAGTCATCGGAGTGACTTCTGATGGCTTGGCAATAACGGTGTTTCCAGTTGCCAAGGCAGGTGCAATTTTCCACGAAAATAGATAGAGTGGCAGGTTCCACGGTGATATGGTTCCGACCACGCCTAGAGGATTTCGTAAAGTGTAATTGATGGCATCTGTCATTTCGTGTGACTCTGAAGAAAACGATGTTATCGCTTGCGCAAAAAATCTAAAGTTGGCAGAGGATCGGGGTATGTCCACACGCTGAGCTAGCCATTGTGGTTTCCCATTGTCTAGGGATTCTGCTTCTGCCAGCCTTTCAATATTGCGGTCAATCAGGTCTGCTATCTTGGACAAGATGGAGCTTCGCTCACTCACAGAAGTTTGCGACCAACCTTGAAATGCTTTTTCGGCTGCAGCAACGGCTTTTGTTACATCATTGAGATTAGAATCTGGTACATAGGCATAATGTTTACCACTTGCTGGGTCTGTGAGATCCATATATTCTCCAGTCGATGGAGCACACATTTTCCCGTCTATATAATTGAGAATAGAAATCATATCAATTAAGTTTTATCTGGATTCTAAAGAAACCATTAAGAAGGTTTATAAGCGATGGCCTTCATTTCAATAAGGAGGTTAGGGTGGGGAAGCTGATGTACGGCCACGGTTGTTCTTGTGGGTCCGGTAACATCGAAATTCTGTCCATAGACTTCATTGTAGCCTGGGAAGTCTTTCATATCCACAAGAAAGGTAGTAATGTCTACTAGATCACTTAGATCAGCATTTACGCTTTTTAGTAAATCACCTATGTTTTCTATAACCGCCTGAGTCTGCGCCCGGATGTCTAGCTTCCATGTGCCATCTTCATTCTGCTCTGCACCTACATGGGTGTTGTCTGGTCTACGGCTACTGGTTCCAGATATGTATATGAAATCACCTACTTGTTTTACATGTGGATAATTACCTAAGGGCTTGGCTTTATGATTGAGCGTTTTAGATTCCATGAGTATAAGCGGTTATCGTTTTTTGTTGTTATTGATGCAGGTCATATTATATAAGACAGGTTTGCTGGGAGCGGCATCCAGAGGTAGATTAGGAACCTGGATGTTAAGGAAGTATAAACCATCTTCTACTTCGTCGGCGACATATATGAGTTCTGTAATGGTACAATCCATTCTGCTTTCATCGATGGCTCTCTTGTTGTCTACGTTCCAGAATATATGATGGCAATGCAAGATGCCATCATCCATCTCTCGATCGACAGATGGTAGGTCGATAAGCAAGTGTCTGACGCCTTGTTGCACTAAGAAGGACATCGCTTCATGATCTAAGTAAGGTGGATTACTCCCTGAGTAATCCTTATTAAGTTTTTCTGATGTATTAGGAATTGTGCGCAAGATGACGGCTTCTGGAAGTGTGTCAGGACACGCAGATTTTAATGCTTCAAGTGTAATGGATTCGTCTCCATGCTCATGCTTATATAGGGAGACACTTACCAGTTGTGCGATGAAGTGAAATTGTTTCATCTGTTCTGGCAATGATTCTTGTTCTTCCGTTATATGGCCTAGACACTCTGTATGGGTTCCATTGCCGTGTGGATTTATCTGGACGTCATAAAAATTAACAGGAGCGCCTGCTTTCACAGAACCTATGAAGTCACCCGACACATAAGGTGATGCTTGATAATCAGTGGCGTAGAAACATTTCACTTGACCTGAAGGAATAGAGATGTCTATGGGCTTTCCTAGATCTACAGTGTAATCGATGCTTTCGTGATTCAGTATTATTTTCATGAGCGCACTTGGATTAATTGTCTGTGAAACTCCTCAATAGCAATGGTGTCGTAAGTAGGGTCGCTACACATTTTAAGGAGTAGTTTGTCTTGTTTTCGGCCCAGGGTCATAGCTTCATCATAACCGATGAGTGGGCGAAACGTAACCAAGGAATACTTAGAATAGTAATCTGGAAATGTCTCCTCGAGCTTCATTTCGATTTTCCTTTTTCGCATAAATGCTTCGTCGTCTACCTGATCCCTCATTTCTACGAAGTTGTCTATGGCAAGGTCTGCAATGGCGTCTGTATCTTTCTTGCGATGTTCTTGAAATGCACTAAAAAGTTGTTCCCACTGGGGCCCATGTTCCTCCAGTAATTCCATGAATATCCGGACGTCTTCAAGGGAAGCATTCATCCCTTGGCCATAGAAAGGGACGATGGCATGACAAGCATCTCCCATGATTAATGATTTTCCATAGGCTTGCCATGGGTAGCATTTTATAGTCCCAAGCGTGCCCATTGGGTTTTCGAAATACTCATACCGTAAGTGTGGAATGTAGGGTAGAAGCGTAGGGTAGTGTTGCTCGAAAAAAGTGAGTAGCTTGTCCTCAGAGTTGAGGGTATTAAACCCAGCATCTCCATCGAATGGATGAAACATGGTTAGGGTGAAACTACCATCTAGATTAGGAAGTGCAATAACCATGTAGCTGCCATTCGGCCAGATGTGTAAAGCTTCTTTCTCTATTTTCCACCCACCGATTTCATCGGCATGGATGGTTAATTCCTTGTATCCATACCGGAGGAAGTCCTGAGAATAATTGAAGAGCAGATCAGTGGTTCTTCCCAGCATACTCCTCCTGATGACAGATCCTGCTCCGTCTGTCCCTATGACAATGGATGCTTGATCTTCCTTTTTAACTCCATCTTGTACGTATGAAATCCGTGCTTCTTTCAAGTCAACTTCGACCACCTTGGCGTTGAATACGATGTCAACATTAGGGTAAGCGTCTGCCTGTTCTATGAGTTCTAGATTGAGACCAGGTCTTGAGACCGAATTGATATAATCTTCTTGTCGACCACTATAGTTGGATAGGAAAGACGCACCTTCTGCAGGGTGGATCATCCTTCCTCGCATAGGAATACAGAGGTTTAGAATCTTGTCTTTAAGACCCGCTTTCTCTAGAGAAAGCAATCCACGCGTAGATAGAGCTAGATTGATGGATCGGCCAGCATCTTTAGTTCCCAACCTCATATCTGATCTACGCTCATATAGCCTTACTTGAAATCCTTTTTCAGCCATTCTTATTGCCAGTAGTGTTCCACATAAGCCGGCGCCTACTATAATTATTTTTTCACCTTTCATAGTTAATCTCTGGTCTCGATTGCTTCTTTTAATATCGTATAAAAAAGGTATACATCTTCATAAGAATTATACATAGCTGTCGGTGCAACTCGGATTACATCGGGCTCTCTCCAGTCTGCAATTACACCTTGATCGGTGATTTTCTGGAACAGATTTTTATCTGCAGATTTAACTCGGATGGATATTTGAGAACCACGATGCTCAGCATCACTCGGTGTAATGATATCTACTACTTCATCGCCGATGGACTGAACCAGTGTTTCTAGATAACCTGTGAGTGAGATGGATCTTCTTCTTAATGCGTCCATACCCACTTCATCGAATATTTTCAAGGAAGACCACGCGGAAACCATCGCTAGTATAGGCGGGTTACTCAATTGCCATGCTTCTGCAGTAGGCATCGGATCGAAGGCGTCTCGCATTTTAAAACGGGTTTCCTTATTGTGCCCCCACCAGCCTTCAAGTCTAGGAATATCAGTGCTCCCTAGATGTCTTTCATGGATAAATGCTCCTCCCATTCCGCCAGGACCCGAGTTAAGATATTTATAGTTACACCATACGGCGAAATCACACCCTGAATCATGGAGATGCAAGGGATGATTTCCTGCTCCATGTGCACAATCGAAGCCAACCATGCATCCTTGTTCATGCCCCCATGTAGAAATCTTTTTTATATCGAAATACTGACCGGTGTAGTAGTTCGTGTTGCCCAGGAGGATCAGAGCGGTTTCGGACCCTTCTTCTCGTATGGTGGCATGGATGTCTTCTTCTCTGAGGCATACCTCACCCGGTCTTGCCTTTAATTCTATAAGACACGCCTTAGGATCTAGTCCGTGCCATTTCATCTGAGATTCTACGGCATACTTATCAGAAGGAAATGCATCTGCTTCTATAATTATTTTATTCCGATTTCCACTTGGACGGTAGAAACTCGTAAGCATGAGATGTAGATTGACCGTAAGGGTATTCATCACCACTACTTCCTTAGGGAGCGCGCCGACAACGCCGGCCATAGCATTAGTCAGAAATTCGTGGTAAGGGAGCCAGGGGTTACGGGCATGAAAGTGCCCTTCAACGCCCAGGTTTCTCCAGTCGGTCAATTCCTGGATAAGCGCGGCTTCCGTAGACCGAGGTTGCAGACCCAGAGAGTTTCCACATAGATATATGTAGGGGTTTCCATCTGATTGCGTAGGAATATGATACCTAGATCGATATATACTCAAGGCATCTTCTGCATCTCTCTTTCTAGCGTCTTCTAGGCTTACAAGGGTGTCTACATGATCCATGGTCAGTACTTCTTTATCTTAATTAATCCATTTTGGTTCTGGTTCTAAAATCGCAACTGTCTTCACCACAGATCCATCGAATAACATTTTCACACCATATTTCTTCATGCTGTTTCGGGGATATTATGTTTTCGTCTACAGCTAGATCTAAGAGCTTGCCTGGGTAGGAAGATTGCCGCTCACTTTCCATCTCTCCGAGTGGGTATGGGTCGTCTAATCCTAGTATTATCTGATCTGTTCCTTTCTGTCTACGAACCATCAACTCCAGAGAGAAGGTGTCATGGACGAGGGTGTCGAAAAATATATTGTGGTGTCCGATGGCTTTTCTAGGTCGAGTCTGTCCTTCGAATAAGTCAGGCCTACCATCGAAACCTTGGGTTCTTCTTCCTATGTTAAGGTGATTGAGTTGTCCTCCATGAGCGAAGCATACGCGTATATCGGGATACTTTTCGTATAAGCCGTCAAGAGTGTAAAAATGGTAGGCATCTGCACACTGAGCAATCATCCATATTAAGTGGAATCGCCAGGATTTATTTTCAAGACTGATAAACTTCTCTCCATCATAAGGGTGGATTTCTATGGCAAGCTTGTACTTATTAGCCAAGGCGAAAATCGGAGCAGTCTCTGGGTCAAATATGCCCCTCCATGTCCCTATGGAATCCATGTAATGGGTCGGAAGGCATAGTACTTGAAGTCCCAGTTCTTCTACACACCGTTCTATCTCCCAGCAAGCGCCGTCAATGAATCCGGCATGAACGACGAACCCACAAGTGAATTTTTCTGGGTTATCGTGCTGAACTTGCGCGTTGAAGTCATTCTGAAACCTCAATGCATATTTCATGTCCCTTATTCTGAGGCCATTCCCATACAGTTGAGACAGATTTAAAACTACTGCATGATCAATCTTATTGGTCTCCATCCAGGCAAGTTTTTCATTCAGGAAAAAACTGGAATCGGTTACGGGCCTTTTCCATCCTTTCTGGAGCATGTATTTTCTGTCTTCATCTATCCAGAATATTTCCTTCTCCTTTAAGTAGGCAGGAATCTGCTCTGGATAAGGAAGTAGATGTGAGTGTCCATTGATTCTCATGAGTGGTTAGGTTTATAACGACAACTATTTAGGAGGTTGCATTTCTGTACCGCAAGAATCACAAGTTCTCAATTCCTCATCGGAATAATACTTGTCAAATATTACGGGCATATCTTTTTCTATATTCTGAAGTGTAAATGGCTCTTGATACAACTTGTTGTTGCATTTCTCGCAGAACCAAGCTAGGCCATCTTCCATGCCTTCAGACCTGCGTTGTTCTATAACAAGGCCCACCGTATCGGGACCTCTCTGTGGAGAATGAGGAATGTTAGGAGGGAGATAGAATACTTCACCTTCCCGTATGTGGATGTCTCTCGGTTCTCCATCTTCTACGACCTTGAGGACGATGTCTCCTTCTACTTGATAGAAAAATTCAGGGGTCTGATTTAAGTGGTAATCTTTCCGAGAATTGGGTCCTCCTACAATCATTACAATGTAATCTTCATTGTAGATGGCCTTGTTGCCTACTGGAGGTTTCAACAGATGTCTGTTCTCTTCGATCCAACCCTTAAAATTTATGGGAGCAGGTAGTTTTGGCATATCAGTGTGGTTGTGTTATTTATAGGTAAAGTAGTAACTTAATTGTTTCTTTATTTCATCTGGTAGAATGGGAAGGGATGATCTAGGAATAAGTAGGGTAGAAACCGCATGAAAATCGGAGAATATCCTATGCTTTCTTGTCGTCTCTGAAAGGTAGTTGTGTCCTGAAGATCCACCTGTTCCTACCTTGTTGCCGAGCATGCGGAGCACCATCTGAGCGTGTCGGTATCTCCATGTAGTCATAAGGTCATCGATGTCTACCAGATTGGTCAATAACTGGAAAGGAAGGTGGAGGATAGGTTCTTCTCTATATAAGTTGATAAAGAGGGCAGCCAGCGTGGCACGATAGCTCAGTTTCTTCTTCCCTTCTTCCATGAGTTGATTGTGGTAGTCTTCGCTGAGGATGGCTTTAAAATAGGTGTCTGTAGAACCTACCATCTCTATTCGCTTCTCCTTTTCTTCATCGGTGAGAAGTTCAGAAGACTTTATGGCTTCCCTTTCTTTTTCTAGCATGGCATGGACAGCTTCTTTATATTTCGCTACAAAATTAAATTCACCTAAGTTGAGAAAAGGTATGCGCTCGAGCCATTTATTTACGCAATCCAGTAGGGTTCCATTCTTGTATATGTTTTCTAGTTTTTCTTGTATCTCTTGCGTGAATACGGAGTCGTACTTTTTCTCGTGATAAGTGATTCTAGATTTTTTAGGTAATCCGAGGAGGCTTTCCACAGCTCTGAATTGGTAACTCTGGAATCCGGACGCAGGAAATAAGTATTCTCTGAAATCTAAGAAATCCAGAGGTGTCATCGATTCCATTACAGTTATCTGATCTACCAGTAACTGAAGAATCCTTTCTACACGGTCGAGTCTTGAGATGGCTTTTCCGACACTTCGTTCGTCCAGTTTATGCTCGTTGAACATCAGGATTACAGATTCCAGCTCATGGATTATCTGTTTAAACCATAACTCATATACCTGGTGGACTATGATGAATAGCATCTCATCATGGGCCGGTTTTCCCAGTTGTTCACTCCGCAATTTCTGGGTGCTCAGAAGTTCATCTAGACCCAGGTAATTTTGGTAATGGATGGTTGTGTATTTATTAGATTTAGACATGTTTTTTCTTTCTCTTTTTTGTGTTATACAATGGTCGGTTTAAAATCGCCTATCGCTAAGGATATGGCATCTGCACCCTCTTTTAGTGTCTTAACGTAATTCTCAACTTCTTTTTCATTGAATCTAGAAGAAGGTCCCGATGCACTTAAGCTTGCAACTACATTTCCAGAAGTGTTGAAGATAGGTATAGCTACGCATATAAGTCCTATCTCATATTCTTCTCTGTCTATGGCATATCCTTTCTGCTTGATCTTCAGCAATTCATCTTTAAGGATGGTCGGATCTACGAGCGTATTTTTAGTGTAAGACTTCACATTCGTTTTTATCAATTGTAGAGCAAGGTCTTGTGCCTCTGCGGGCAAATGAGCCAATAAGACCTTTCCCAGTCCAGTTGCATAACTGTCTACATAGGTGCCGATCTGACTGCTTATGGTAAGTCCTTGAGGACTGGTTACTTTATCAACGTAGAATACCTGATCGTTCTTGTAAATGGCGATGTGAACGGTTTCTGTAATCTTACGCGCAACTTCCTCAAGAATCGGATGCGTCTTATCCACAAATGCGGATTTCAGATTTACACGATTTCCCAATTCAAACATTTTCAACCCGAGTCTATACTTTTCGGTAGCCTCATTTTTATGCACAACACCTATGTTGCTCAAGTCTGCCAGAAACCTATACACCGTGCTTTTATGTGTATCCATGGCTCTGGCAAGTTCTGTCACTCCCCATTCTGGATGATCTTGGGTGAAGTAATCCAATAAAGCAAAAGTTTTATGTACCGAACTTTTTAAGTGTCGCATACCGAAAGTTTAGGTTGTCTTAAATTCTAAACTACCCAAGTTCGAAAAAACACCCTGAGCGGTATCTCCTAATTCTAAGTATACAGCAGAAGTCGCTGCACCCGCAAGGACGATTTCTCCTGGCTCTATGGACATGCCTTGTCGGGTGAGGATGTCGCTTAATTCTGAGAGAGCCTGGTATGGGTGTCCGAGAATAGCTGTGGCGTTTCCAGACTGTACCGTTTTGTCATTAATGACAAGTTCTATTGTAGTGTCGTCTAAGGGTGTTGTAGCATCGTGCCAAGTGCCTATCTGGTAAGCAGCGGACGAACAGTTGTCAGCAATGACATCTTCTAGCGAAAACTTGAAATTCTCATATCTAGAATCTATGATTTCTAGAGCCCCCGCTACACCTCTTAAATAAGTAGGGACTTCTTCTGATGTAATTTTTCTATCTATTTTTTTATCAATAAGAAAGGCTATTTCTGGTTCTACCCTAGGATGTATAAAATATGAAAAATCTAATACACCTTGCTCTATGGACATAGCATCAGTCAGTCGACCCCAGATTATTTCATTTAAACCCATCTGTTCCATCTTAGCTCTACTGGTAAATCCTAATTTGTATCCCGTATGTTTTTCTCCTCTTGTATACCTGAGTTCTAGCGATGATTTCTGGATTAAGTAGGCTTCCTCTACGGAAAATGATTGTAGCTGTGATACCTGAGGAACAGCCTTGTGATTCTTAGCTGCTTGGTCTAAAATGAAAGATATTTTATTATTGATATGTTTCATATATAGAAACGCTGTTTTATTAAGAATACAATATAGGAATTGTAATTAACAATCCAAGGATACGGCAGAATTTACAGTGGTAGCCGAAAGTAGGCAGGATCACCGACAATTTTATTCTTGCATAAGTGAAGCCATAGCTAGATGAAATGTACACTAGTAAGTTCATTGGATCCTTACATCCGATATTATTCCACTTTTATCGATAATGCAGTATGATAAGTTGTGTAAATTTAAAATGTAAAGTATATTTGACATATTGTAAAGAATATTGTATATAATGTAAAATGAATTATACTATTATGAGTGACGGAAAGGATTTTAAAAAAGAAGAATACAACAACCTTATGAAGATTCTAAACTTCAGATTGCCTCACAGCTTTAAGAAGGTAGGGCTCTTTTCGGCCTTAGGGTTTTTTGTTTTTCTAATCGTATATAAATTCGTAGGGAGCGATACACTGATTCATAAAGACATCATCCGCACGGTCATATTGTTGTGTCTTCTTGTAAGTACGCTTTCCAGAGAACGTGTAGAAGATGAGTACATCAATCATGTCCGTTTGCAATCTTACGTCCTAGCATTTACAATTACCATAGCATATTCCATATGTTTACCCTTGGTGGCTTATGGTCTAGATATCCTGATAACGAATGTACGTGGTGAAGGCACAGTTAATTTTCATGAGGTTTCTGCTTTCGGGGTAATGTTTATGCTGGTATGTTTTCAGTTGCTGTTTTTCGAAACACTAAAAAAACTGAACTGTGCATAACCGGATAAAAATAGAAAGAGCCATTCTGGATATAACACAGGAAGATCTTGCTCAGAAAATAGGGGTTTCAAGACAGACCATTAATTCTATTGAAAAGAATAGGTATGTGCCATCCACGATCCTTGCCTTGAAGTTGTCTCAGGTCTTTCAGAAAAATGTGAATGAATTGTTTTCTTTGGCAGAAGGTGATTAAGGGATTGATGAGTTGTAATCGACGTTAAAGACCCTTTTAGTTTTATCGATCGTAACGATATGAAACTGTTCCTATGTTCTATGCAGCTTATGGTAAAAGAAGGAGGTAAACGCTTTTACAACAAGATCGATGAAGGAGGGTAAGTGATTCATTAATTATTATGAGGATATTGATAAAGTTGAAATTCTGATCTAGAAAGAGTCCAATCCTTCATGATATAGAAACTGGATAAGGTAGGCATTTTAGAAGGCAGCTTAAGTCAACATCTGTATAATCCTATGACCCATTCATCTACTTTCTCTGGCGAAGGGTGGATTACTGATTTAGGAAATAATTTATGTAGGGAGGAAATCGTTTTTAGTCTGTAGTTCGTTCTGATTCGTATTTTATCTTAGGATAGACTAAGATCTTTGAATACATTTAATAGAAGAACTATATCTATTTTACTTTTCGACTAATTGACAACTTAGCTATGATGAGACACCACCTAATCATTCTAGTCCTGCTGCTGCCTATTTTTAATCTACAGTCGCAATCTACTGTCCAGACGATACGCGGTACGGTAGTAGACCAAGATTCTAAGATTCCATTGATAGGCGCTTCTGTTTTGATAATCGGAGAGGGTAGTTCTATCGGAGCTGCTACAGATATAGAAGGTAGATTCAAGCTTGCCGATGTTCCAGTAGGCAGGGTGTCCTTGCAGATTACCTACTTAGGTTATGCACCTAGGGTAATGTCTAATCTGGTTTTAGGGTCCGGCAAGGAGCTGGTCCTAAATATAGAACTACAAGAAGATGTGATCTCTCTCGCTGAAGTAGTGGTCACTGCGGAGAGAGACAAGGCTGAAACCCTGAATGATATGGGTACTGTATCTGGGCGGTCTTTTTCAGTGGAAGAGACACAGAGGTATGCTGCAAGTTTTCTAGATCCCGCTAGAATGGCTCAGAATTTTGCAGGGGTAAGTTCGTCAGGAGACGATCTTTCCAATGAAATAATTATCCGAGGGAATTCTCCTGCTTACGTTCAGTGGCGGTTAGAAGGCATCCAGATTCCTGGTCCCAATCATTATGCGAGTCAAGGAAGTTCTGGTGGAGGGATCAGTATGCTCAGCAGCAGTATGCTCGGAGATTCTGATTTTTATACTGGCGCTTTTCCAGCAGATATAGGTAATGCGCTTGCAGGAGCATTTGATTTGAATTTTAGAAATGGAAACAATCAGAAACGAGAGCATTCCTTTCAGGTCGGAGTCCTCGGAATAGAAGCAAGTTCTGAAGGCCCATTTTCAGAAAACTCTAGTGCTTCTTACTTAGTTAATTACCGCTATTCGGCTTTAGGTTTAATCCAGCAAGTGACAGATTTAGATTTCGGAGATGCAGATATAAATTTTCAAGACCTATCATTCAAGATCAATGTACCCACTAAGAAAGCAGGTGTCTTTTCGCTTTTCGGTTTAGGGGGACTTTCCCAGTCGAGTTCTGAATTAGTGACAGATTCGACACAATGGATGAGTAATAGAGACTTGTTTCAATTTAGAGAAAGCAATTCCTATGGGCTGGTAGGCCTCAAGCATAGGTTCTTGTTTTCTAACCAGAAAACTTACTTAACTACGATTATCTCTGGGACATATAATCGGTATGAGCTTAAAGAAGAATTTATAGATCGCAATAGAGACTTTATGTTGATAGATGATGAAACTGAGGATCTAAATGACAAGGTTTTAAGAACAAGCATAACGCTGAACCACAAGGCTAGTGCTCGTCACAATTATAGAGCAGGTATTGTATGGAGTAATTTAGGATATCGTTTTCTCAATAGCAATAGACTGGTCAGTTCATTAGGTAATTTTTCCTTTGACTATACACCAAGGGTATTGGCTATTGACGATGAAGGACGGACAGATATGTTGCAGGGATTTGCCATGCATAGATACCGTCCCAGTAATTCTATCACCATTAATTCTGGAATACATTTCACTTATTTCCGGTTGTCAGCTTCTTCTGCCATCGAACCTCGCTTGGGTATAAGATGGCAAGCCAGTTCCAAGCATTCATTTGCTTTAAGCGGAGGACTCCATAGCCAGGCAGAACACTTAATTAACTATACCTTGCGTCGCGAGACAGCAGATGGTCAGGAGTTCCAGCCTAATCTAGAACTGGGACTCACTAAATCTGCCCACTTCGTTGCAGGTTACGACTGGAGTGTAAAGGACAACCTCAGAATTAAAATTGAGACCTATCTGCAGCGGTTGTATGATGTTCCTATTGATGTCAGTTTTCCGGCAGGATCGATCTTAAACGCTGAAGATGTATATGATGTTTTATACAGCAGCAACGCGCTTGTCAATGAAGGGAATGGGAAGAATATAGGCATCGATGTAACAGTAGAGAAATTTCTTAGCAATGGATTTTATTACTTGGTGACAGGTTCTCTTTTCGATAGTTCCTTTACAGGAACAGACGGCAACAAGTACAATACACGTTACAATTCTAGGTATAACCTCACGCTGGTAGGAGGGAAAGAATTCTCAATCGGTAGAGAAAGGAAAAATCTATTCGGCATAAATACCAGGGTACTGTATTATGGCGGCAATAGGTATTCTGAATACGATTTTTCAAGAGGGACACTAACTGAAGATGGGTTTTTTAAGTTGCAAGCATCTCCGTATTTTAGAACAGACCTTTCATTTAATTATAGATTAAATACCAATTCGGCATCTCATATAATTGCGCTAGAATTACAGAACCTGACCAACAGAAAAAATATAGCAGATATCCAACCTGATTTTAATACGGGGAGCTACGCTACATTTAACCAAAGTGGCTTAATTCCTAATCTATATTACCGCATTGAGTTTTAGGTTCATGCCCTAATTGATTTTGTGCTGACATAAGTGATAAGCATACCCAAATATTAATCCTATTTCTTTTCCTATAGCTTTAGAAAGAGAGGTCGATATATTTTTATTAAATTAGTTGCCATCATCTATGCTTAAAATTTCAATTGATGGATAATAAGAATTTTAAATTTATCAGAATCTGCTCATATTTTGTTTTCACTATAGGTACTATGATCCTCTCTTTTTCTTGCAGTCAGCAACCGACAGAGGAGCAACTGGACAACTGGAAAGAAGAAGTAAGGATGACAGAGAAAGCATTCAACGACATGGCTCAAGAAAAAGGTCTGGTCGAGGCATTTGAGTATTATGCGGCAGAAGATGGCGTCTTGAGAAGGAATAAGAAAATTGTAAAAGGGAAGGCAGCCATCCGAACTTGGTATGAAGCAGATATGCGACCCGGAGATACACTTACTTGGGTGCCTTCATTTATAGATGTGAGCCAGTCGGGTGACATGGCTTATACTTATGGTGATTACTTTTTTTCTTATCCAGATACCTTAGGCAATAAGAAGACGAGTACAGGCATATTCCACACCGTCTGGAAAAGACAGGCCGATGGGGAATGGAGATATGTCTGGGACTAGATGGCCTGTATTAAAACTGGATAGAATTTCTGTTGAAATCTGCTGCTGTTATCTTCTGGCCGTTTAACTCAGTCGTATCGTAATCTTGGGTTATCTTCCAGATTCCTCCTATCTGCTTAAGTACAATATGGAATTGTCCATAGGTTTCTCGAGAAACACCAGAACCATCTGTGGAAGTAATCTTAAAAAATCCAACTTCATAAGAAGTAGTTGCATCGGTGTCTCTGCTTTCGAACCAGAAGTCTAGCAGAATCTTAACACCATCTTCTTTGTTTTTATTAAATCGAACTACATTGTTTTTCTTGAAGACTTCCTCCGTATCTAAGCCAGCTGGAGTAACGCGTATTACATCTTCCGCATACAGTTCGTTGAGTGCAACAGGGTTAAGTTTTTCGAAGGCATCGTGGAAAGGATGCCACACTTGGGTATCAATTGCCTTCCTGATAGACTCAGTACTTTCTTGGTTATATGATGATAAAGAACAGGTCATTAACATACATATGAAGAGGGATCGCATACACATATAACTTATAGG
>CAZFJO010000009.1:27975-30769 GCA_964518915.1 uncultured Saprospiraceae bacterium | reverse complement strand
TATCGATCAGTGATCCTGCAAGAATGTTTTCTACCTTATTCGTGGCTTTATCGACATTGTAAGTCACGGTTCCAGATACAGCTTTAGCTACTGATTTAATCAGAGGGTATGCAAGTGTCTTGTCGTAAGGAAGAACACCAAGTAATGGAATGTCCATGCGTTTTAGCCACTTTCCGACATAATCCTGGACCATGTCGATTTTATCTGCCCTAACCTTATTAATGATAACCCCTATAATGGGTACATCTACTTCTCTAAATAAAGCAGTACACATATTAAGCATGTCAATTGTAGATCCTACACCTCCTTCTACGATCATGATGACTCCAGCGTCTACAATCTTAGCCACGCGTGCATTAGATAAGTCAGCAACACTGCCTACTCCTGGATGTCCTGTTCCTTCATAAATGACTAAATCGTTTTCATCACCGAGTTTCTTACACGCGGCTTCTATCATTATTTCTAGGTCGTATGCATCAGGATTATCTAGATACATCTTAGTCGCCCCTCTCCCCAGAATTACTGGACTATGTAGCTCGGGTACAATATCGAAATGTATCAGATCTGCGAATAAGAAGGTGTCCTTATCCGCCTTTATATTCGCTATATCAAGGAATTTCTGGCCTACTGGTTTACAGTACCCTACTTTCAGTCCTTTATTAAGGTAAGCAGATACTAAGCCTAGTGTAGATGTGGTCTTTCCTACGTGCTGACTCGTAGCAGCAACGTATATGTTTTTGTATTTCATAGATTAAGATCTCGAACCAAAATACTCAAAATCCAGAAATACTACTTGCTATTTCAGAAGAATTAAAATCTAAATTACGCAAATAAAAAAAGGCAAAAACCTTTTGATTTTTGCCTAAATAATTGATATGAAAAGAACTCTTAAATGTCTTATCCTTTCATAATTCTTACAAAAGGAAATAGCTGTGAGAGAAGGATTCGAACCTCCACGGAGCACTTAGCCAATAAGCACATCTCTTAAGACTCTGGGATTCTACGTTAGTGGTCAACCCATTACTTATCGTTTATCGTGTGATCTCCACCCCCGAGACAGGAGGGCATGTCTGCCAATTTCATCACCTCACAGTATATCAAATAACTTACAATGCAAATATAAGCCCTTTTCCATGTTATAAACAAATGAAATTCAACTTTAGATGAATTAATTATATGATTGTTTAATTAAACTTGTTATAATTAAATATATTTCAGTATTCATATAATATTTATGCTTTATCTGAATATTGTATAGCCAACTCCTATCACGATGCCATATTTCTAGGGTTTTCCCCCATTTTAATATTAAAATGAATCAAATTGTAAGGAATGATAAAATCATATGTATATTTGTTGTAATACATATAGTATTGATAACCATTTCTTACCGTATCAGAACTAGACATTTGCCGAAAGGCAATAGATCTCTCTAGCTCTGATACTTCATATTTATTAAGGTCTTAAATTATTCAATTGTGTCTGCTGTGAAGTCGCTACTGTACTTAAGTTAAGTGCAGTTCTGGCAGTATGACATAAAAAAACCAAAATTTTATGAAAGGGAAAACTACAATCCTCTCTTTACTTGTAGTGGTGCTATTCAATACTCAAGCACTAGCTAACGACGAATATTTCTTCAGTGGCATATTCTGTCCTGAAGATGTATATGCATCATGTGACGATGAACTATGGGATCTATCCATATATGGCAATGCCACTTACAAGGATTATCATGGCACCCATGATGCAGGAGAGCCTACGGAAAAATGGCATTTAAATTCTTGTGACATAGGTTACATAACCAGAACATGGAAAGTAAAAGATCCATATGGCAGATGGCTGACATGCTCTCAGACTATTCACGTCGGCGGAAGCAATTCATTTAACAACTATAGCATCAACTGGCCTGACCACCATGTAGAAGTAGAAGGTTGTAATCCGGATACAAGTCCAGAAGCGACAGGCTATCCTACTTGGTATGGAGAAGATTGTTCTATGGTAGGCAGATCGTATAAGGACAAGTGGTTCCAGTTTGCTGGAGATTGCAAGAAACTTGTAAGAACATGGAAGGTAATGGACTGGTGTGAGTATGATCCTACATACAATCCTCACTCTGGAATCTACACATTCTCACAGACAATAAAAGTAACCGTAGATGATACGCCCGTATATGAGTGCCCAGAAAAATACGAAGTCCATGCGCACGATTGTGATTATGGAGAACTGGATGTGCCTCCTCTACACTTAGATCCATCTACTTGTGGCGGATATGCTCAGATTAAAAATGATTCTCGTTATGCTTACGCAAATGGAGCAGACATATCTGGAATATATCCAGTAGGAACAACATGGGTTAATTATTTAATCACCTATGGTTGCGGAACAACTAAAAAATGCAAAACCAAGGTTGTAGTAAAAAGCGGTG
This sequence comes from uncultured Saprospiraceae bacterium, assembly GCA_964518915.1. Lineage (GTDB taxonomy): Bacteria > Bacteroidota > Bacteroidia > Chitinophagales > Saprospiraceae > JABDLO01. The sequence continues at coordinate 28,344 of CAZFJO010000009.1, read as the reverse complement.
TAGGACCGACTCCTTACTGTTTTGCTAACATGACCGTAGCTCTTATGGGAAGAGACACCAACGATGATGGCGTAAATGATGAAGGTATGGTAGAAATATGGGCTAAAGATTTCGACGCAGGGAGTTTCGCTAATTGTAGCAATAAACCTCTGAAGTTTTCATTCTCTTCTGATGTCACGGAGACGTATAAGACGTTTACGTGTGATGAAGTAGGAGAAAACCTAATAGAGATGTGGGTTACGGATGAATTCGGGGCACAGTCTTACTGCATAGTAACTGTCGATGTACAGAATAATGGTGCGAATATTGAAAATTGCGAACCAGTAGTTGAAGAAGAAGAGGATGAGTATGGAGACGGTGATGAAGAAG
>CAZFJO010000009.1:12710-27875 GCA_964518915.1 uncultured Saprospiraceae bacterium | reverse complement strand
TATGAAGACAGCGATGCAGACAGATTCAGTGCTTCTGGAAACATCCATTATAAAAGTGGAGAAGTAGTAGCTGATCTGGAAGTTATGCTGGTTAATCTAGACCAAGAAACAATAATTACAGAAAAATCCGATACGGCATATACTTATCGAATAGACAGCTTTATCAATGGATCTGGTAATATGATTTATAGACACTTCCCAGATACAACCATAGTTACCTACATGGATACCGTCTACAGTGAAACAGAAACAATCACAATGAGTGATGAAGGAGGTAACTTCCTCTTTGATTCATTGATGGTAAAAAGCAATTCCTATATGCTTCATCCTGGAGAAGTAGAAGGACCACTATCCGGAATAGACATGGATGATGTCAATAAGTTATTCAACCACTTAATTGATTATGAACCGCTTACTACTGTAGAAGAGTACATTGCTTCCGATCTTGATGGAAGTGGAGTTGTAGATTTTATGGATTTCCGCCAACTCTTACTCTATGTGACGGAGAAAATCGATGTGTTCCCAGCAGAACATCAATGGAGAATAGTAGAAGCAGGGGCCACCGTCACTGAAGAAAATAAAGATTCACTTAGTTCTGTGCATAGCTACTCTATGCTTATGGAAGTAGATCACGATATGGAAGGAATAGACTTTATGGTTGTTCAATTAGGTGACATCGTCGACTCTTCTGAAACAGAAAACACCCGAGATGTTGTAACTACTAGGAATATTGATCCATCGATAATTTCCTTAACGGATAATGATCTGATTTTAAAAATGAAAGATTTACTCAATCCGTTTTCTCAGACGATACCTAGCCTCTTCCCTAACCCAGTTATTGACAATTTAACGGTAGATTTTTATACCCATAAAAATGGATCGGCAGACATCAATATCTACAATCTTGATGGAAAGCTTATGATGAGAAAAACCATTAGAGGAATAGAAGGCCAGAATCAGCAGCAACTTAATGTAGGAGATCTACATACAGGGTTATACATCTATACCCTAAAGGTTGATGGTGTTATGCACAGAGGAAAGCTATTGAAAGAATAATAATCCCTTTAATTTCAAGAAGAGGCCATTTTCTACACCAAGGAAATGGCCTTTCTTTTTACACTTATTCATCGGCAGAGTCTATAATTTTTCAATCTTCTTCACAATGGTTTCCTCTCCCATAAATAGGATAAGCGCGTAGGTTCCTTTCTTCAGATGATTAGAATTAATTAATTGGTCTTTAATAATTCCACTGTCCACTTTTTTCTTTTCATCAAAACTTACCAGCGTATAACTGAATCCGTTATACTTGCTTTCTTTAATTACGATGTAGTTGATGAATGTAGATGAAACTACTTTCTCAGAAGTCTCTAAAGAAACAATCCCATTCTCTGCTTCTATGCGTTCGTTAATCTCATTTAGGGTTAACGAAGATGCGATTGATTGTGAATGACCGATGTGGCAGAATGCCACCATGCATAGGGTTACTATAATTGGTTTCATGGTTGTGGGTTTAATTAGTTGTGGGTTCCGAATAATCCATGCAAGGAGTACTCCAGAAGAACCAGAAACATACATAATTGTCCATTTTCTTATGAGATTGATAAGTAGATGTCCTATGTTTAGATTAAATTGACACCTAGATTACTTTTTAAATCAGCATTGATGAGATACTGCTTTTTCATATTGTTGATAGCCATAGGTTGTAACAACAAGGTGGCTATACCCACTCCTTCACACCCTATGATGTGGATGGAAGGAGGATGGATAAGAGACAATAACCAAGAAGGTGTCATTACATATGAGGACTGGACGCTCCAAGACATACATACCATGCGTGGTCATGGATACACCCTAGCAGGGCAGGATACGACATTCAACGAACATATGCTTCTCAGAAAAGTAGGGTCGCATTATAGATTAAGCATTGCTACGAGTGGCAATGTAGATACCGTTCACTTTAAAGTAAATATGTACCATGAAACGGGATTCGTAGCATCTAATCCTGATCACGATTTCCCTCAACACATCAAGTACGTCAACCTGGGTGATAAGATGAAGGCCGTAGTATATAACGAAGAACATCGCATTGATTTCTTGTTTTCTAAACATGATAAGGCTTCTGGATTATAAGCCACATTAAGGTGCTATCCTAGCGTAAAATCATGATTATTCTCTTACCTTCGCGGTGTGGAAGGTTATAAAATCAAGATTAAACAATTCGAAGGTCCGTTCGACCTATTGTTATTCTTTATCGAGCGAGATGAGCTAGATATATATGATATTCCTATCTCTGCGATTACTGATGATTTTCTCGCCTACATTAAAGAATTAGAAACACTCAACATAGATGTTGCTAGTGAATTTATTCTTGTTGCAGCTACCCTTATGAGGATCAAAGCTAAGATGCTGATCCCACGTAAGGAAATAGATGAAGAAGGCAACGAGATAGATCCTAGAGAAGAGTTGACCAGACGCCTTCTTGAATATAAGAAGTATAAGGAAATTCTCGATGACATGAGAAACCTCGAAAGTCAGCAAGCTATACGTTTCGAGAAAAATGGCATTTCTTCCGAACTAAAAGACATCGCTAATAAAGCTTTAGTTGATATAGAACTGGAATCTCTTACAATGTTTAAGTTGCTTAAAACATTCGAGCGATTAATGTCTAAATACGACGATAGAATCAATCGTACCCACCACGAAATTGTAAAGTTTAAGTACACCATAGAAGATCAGCAGAAATTTATTTTTTCTAGGTTAAAGAAGAAAGGGTCTGCTTCTTTCATATCCATATTCGAAGAATTGGATAATAGAATCCACGCCATTGTTACCTTCTTAAGTCTTCTAGAAATGCTCAACTTACAGAAGATTAAAATCCAACAAAGAGAAGGGCTAAACAATTTCGAAATCTCGATGATTACATCTTAATCACTCAGCTGTAAAAAACATGATAAACCATACTAAAATCTCTGCCGACTATCTTCATATCGGCCGTGGAGAGTTGATGAAAGACAAGGTTCTCATCCATGATAATGGGACCATTATAGACATAGTTGACCTTAAGCAGGTAGACCCTTCTGATGTACAACATTTCAGTGGAGTAATCTGTCCAGGATTCATCAATACTCACTGCCATATGGAACTCAGCCACATGCTGGGTAGAATCGATACAGGGACAGGGTTGTTGCCATTCCTTCAAGCTGTAGTGGGATATCGAGACATAGATCAATCTGTAATCGATCAAGCCATAATCGATGCTGATGCAGAAATGAAAAAAAATGGTATAGTCGCTGTCGGAGACATCAGCAATAAATCCGATACCGCAAGTGTGAAGGAAGAAAGCTCGATCAGATATTACACCTTTGTAGAGATGTTTGATTTTATGCAACCGCAGATGACGGAAGCCACTATAGAACAATATAAAACTGTATATGCAAGTCATCATAATGAATCAGGCAATAAGAAGTCATATGTTCCGCATGCTCCTTACACCGTCAGTCCAGAATTGTTTTCTTATATAAAAGGTAGCAACCCTGGCAGCAGTACTGTATCCATTCACAATCAAGAAACAAGTCATGAGAACAATCTTTTTCTAGAGAAGAAAGGAGGGTTCATAGATTTTTACAAAGGGTTCGGATTTTCATTGGATCATTTTCAAGCTTCAGGAAAAACAGCTATCCACTATGCTATGAAGCATATGGACTCTAAGCAGAAAACACTATTCGTCCACAATACGATGACCACGAGAGAAGACATTTCAGATGCTCAAGCATGGAGTGATCATACTTTCTGGGCTACTTGCCCTAATGCCAACCTGTACATTGAAAACACCTTACCAGATTATCAGGCTTTCATAGATAAAGGTGCGCGGATGACCATCGGCACAGATAGTCTAAGTTCTAACTGGAGCTTATCTATTCTTGAAGAAATTAAAACCATTCAGAAGTATAAATCATTTATACCCCTATCCACCTTACTTACCTGGGCTACTTCTAATGGGGCTTCTGCCCTTGGTTACGACGATTTAGGAACATTTGTCCCTGGAACGAAACCTGGAATCAACCTTATTCATCTTGCTGGAAAGAATACTTCTTTAGAAAATTCCAGCTTGACCTCCCTAGCCTAAGCGCTAGAATAATACTTCTATATCGAAACCTACAACCGTATGCGGAGGCACATAACCTGGAAAACCTTTCTCACCATAGGCAAGTCTAGAAGGAACCAGTAAAACGCCCTTGCTTCCTGAACTGAAGTAAGTAAGTCCTTCGTTCCACCCTTGATTCATCTGTCCGATCTGAAAAGACAATGGTGTTCCCCTACTGTAGCTAGAATCGAATTCCGTTCCATCCATAAAGTAACCCCGATAATGCGCTTTCACCCTTTCTCCATACCTCAAGGTAGGTCCATTTCCAGGTTGCGTAATGGCATAGTATAGACCAGATTCTGTACGGGTAACAGATAGGTTGTGCTCCATGGCATAATCTATTATGGCATTCTGATCAAATTCTCCTTGATTCGAAGGATTATCGAAATATCCTCGATACAATTCTGATAGATTAGGGTCAGATTTCTCTCCTTTTCCTTTAGCATCAGACTTACATGATAAAACAGATACGGCAAGTATGGCCACGAAAATTAGGGTAGTCTTAAAATTCATAAGCTAGATAAGTGATTAATGATGTGATTGAAAAACTTGATTTAAAACCACTTCGTAAGTAAGCACTAAAGATACATACAATCGAGTAATTTAATTTACAATACGGTTTTTCTTGTGTAATTTACCCCTTCATAATTAACACCTTATAATATGCCTAAGTCTTCCTTCCGATCAATCATAGATTCACCCACTCCGACTTTAATAGATTTCTATGCTACTTGGTGTGGACCATGTAAAGCATTTTCTCCGACGCTGGAACAATTAAAGAAAAACGTAGGAGATAAGGCACGCATTATAAAAATTGATATCGATAAGAACAACGCCCTTGCTGGTAAATTAAATGTGAAATCTGTACCCACAATTATGATCTATAAAGATGGAAAGCAGATATGGAGAGCATCTGGAGGACAGACACTGGGGTTTTTAGAAAAACAATTGAGTGAGTTATATTGAATTTACACTTTCTAACTAAGAAGAGGAGGGCTTGTAAAACGCTATAGAGCAACGTTTTTAAATCACTTTATAATTTCGAGTACATCCTCGTATCCGGACTTATCTTTAAGACCATCTAGTTGTAGTAACTTTCTAGCTTCTTCGTTTTTTCCTTGTTTTATGAGACAGAATACCTCATACCACTTAGCATTATAATACAAGTCAGAATTCCTAGTAAGTAAGCCGAGCATGGCAATCGCTTCTTCATAATTATTAAGTCCGATTAACGCCATAGCCTGGTAATACTGGATGGTATCTTCCCCGATTCCAGAATTGACATTATCCCACTTAGAAAGCGCTTCTGTGTATTCTTCTCTCTTGTAATCTACCATGCCGTCATAGAATACATAATGATCTGTGTCACTCATTTTAGTCGGTAATCCAGCATCTGCATAGAATATATTGTCAATTTCACTTCCACTATTATTGCCAGAATTCCACATCCACAATCCTGCTGAAATGAGAACCAGCAAGGAAGCTGCAATAGCCATATTTCTTCGAAATAGATTTCTTACGGTTGCTTCTGGCTTCTGGCTCGACTCTTGAGATTCCTGGGAAGCAATTGCCTTCAGCTTGTTCTTGAGTTCCATCGTCTCTATAGAATACATAAGTGTTCTCTCGACTTCTACTAGGCCGGCAAGTTCAGCATCATTCTCCATTTCTGCTTCGAACTGGTTTCTAGCCTCATCACTCATTCTTCCGAGTAAGAACATATCTATTTTTTCCTCTCTAGTCATTACATTAATTTAATCAGGTTTGCATCTGCAGCTAATTCTTTTAGTTGATTCATACATCGATATTTTCCATTCTTTACCGATGCAGAACCCATCTTTAATTGTTCTGCGATTTTTTCAATTTTCATTTTTTCCCAGTAGAACAATTTTAGTATCTGTTGACATTGTTCTCCCAGTCTGCCGATTAATTGATGTAAGGCTTGGTATTTTTCTGTCTCCTCTATTCCTTTTTCTATACTTTCTTCAGATCCGTACTCAATTCCATCTTCAATAGATGAAGTGGTTTTAACCCGAGCGCTTTTTCTGATGTCAAGCCATCTATACTTAGCAATCTGAAGGAAATAAGTAGATAGTTTCGCTTGTCCTGCGGTATATCTTTCTCGCCTCACATTGTTGTATAGAGCAATTATGCTATCCTGAAAAATATCTTGAGCCTCATCTGCGCTACCTCCATTGTTGCTTACGATTTTTATTACCGCAGGCAACCATTCTCGATAGACATAAGACAGTGTACGATCATCTTGACGCATGACACCATCCAGAATCTCCTGATCTGTAAGTTGATCTTTCAATAGTTAAGAGTTATCCTGATAGCAAGATAATAAGAATACTTTTCCGAGGATCATCAATCGGCAGTAATACTGAACTTTTTCAGCTTTCACTTATACATATAGCCTTCCGGCAAATGGTCATCATAATATTTATACTTTTTTCAATAAATTCTTAATCAGCCCTTCTACTTCTACTTTATTCTCTTTAATCATAGCTATAGATCGTTTCTCTAAATACTGGATAAACGATGAGGATACATTATCAATGGCTTTCCTCTTAGGGTCTAATCTTACATTGAACCTCAAGTAATCGACTTCTGGCATCGATTTCAAGCTGTGATCTACCATACTACTATTAGCAGTCATCATAATATTTAGTATGGGCATAGATCTTCTGAGAGAAAGCCATTGTGCTGCTCCCCATGTATTCATCTCATCGTGACTATAACCTTCATTCGATATTCCTGTTCCTATACTTACTAGTCTAAATTTCTTAGCCTCGGGAAACAACCTTTTGGCCTCCGTAACAGCAAGCAGAGAGGGATTATTAGCATAAATTCCTCCATCTACCATGTTGTATTCCATAGCATGGCTTCCTACACTCTTTACTTTAGCTGGAGAAAAATACACCGGCGCAGCAGAAGTAGACCTCGCTGCATCTTTTATATAAAAATCTGTCTGTCCATATCGATTGTAAGGTGATGGGTGACTTGTAAAGAGATGAGGTTGCATCCGCATGGCATCGAAAGCTGTAATTACAACCGGGAGAAACGCCTGACTCATCCGTGCCTCACCGTACAATTCTTCCATTAAGCTACTCAGATAGCTGTGCGAGTATTTAGCCTTGAATATAGGCGTTATCCTTTTCCTCAGTTTAGACCCTTGCTTAGAAAATATTTTCTCCCCTTTCTGGGTATATAACTTAATCAATGACTCTGTTGAATACTTAGGAAGAGACGTCTGTCCGGTAGCGACCAATGGCGTAGAAAGGCCTAAGGCAATCAATCCTCCTGTAGAAGTACCTGCAATCATATCGAAATAATTGTGTAATTCTTTTCCAGGATTGTGCTCTGCGAGTTTACTGTGGAGGTAATGTAAAAACATAGCTGGGATGATTCCTCTCATTCCTCCTCCGTCTATAGTCAATATGGTTTTAGTCAGTGTGCTCATATTATTACAATCATCATAGAGTTTTAAGTATGTATAATACACTCTACATAATAGTAATAGAACCGATGCACCAGATGTCATCATTACTATAGGAGTGTTTTTAGATTCAGTTATTACAACCCTTTACACCTTTCCGAAATCTGCAATTCACGATTTTATTTCCTTTTAAATAAAAGGCTGAAACCCTTATACAATAAAGGGGTATTCAGAAGAAGTGAAAATTAATTTAAAAAAAATCCGATACCTACGATGACCTATTCTTACCTGCAACTATAGATGTACAAACAGAACAACTATAAATTTTAAAATCCAGTAAAATGAAAAATGAAATAAAATATCTAATCTTCCATCATCAGCAAGGAAGCAAAGCAAATCAAACAGAAAGAGTAGCAATCCAATCAGAACCTATTATCCTGGGTCGTGCACAAGATGCAGAAGTTACCTTCGGAAATGCAGATGACGCTGTAAGCAGAAAACATGCACAGATAGAAATCAATACAGAAGGAGAAGTAAGTGTTCAGATCACAGACTTAAACTCAACCAATGGTCTTTTCGTCAATGGCAAGAAAGTCAACGGAACCATCGATCTTATGCCACAAGACGTTATCCAGCTAGGAAACAATGGACCGGTTGTAGAATTTGACTTAGATCCTAGACCTGCACATATATCGGCTAAAACAAGAATCGTAGCAGTACCAGAAGCTGCGGCAACCGTAGAAGTTCAAGCAATAGAAAAAGATGAAGTTCTCTCTAAAATAGATGAAGCACTTGGAAGCAACAATGATTCAGGTATCGGAAAAGGCACTGTAGAAAGAATGATTAAGAAGAGTGAGAAGAAAAATAAATTATCGACTGTATTCATGAGTATAGGAATACTTGCAGCACTGGGTATGGCGATTTTCTTAATGACGCGACCTGATCCAGGCCCGATAGATCCTATTGATCCAGATCCTGAAAAACCAGCCTGGTCTGCAGAGAAAGTCGCTTCAGAATATGGAAATAGTGTAGTAATGATTCATACTGCTTACAAGCTTGTACATACACCATCGGGTGAAGACATCTATCACAAGTATGAGCTTATAGACGGAGTTCCTACTGCCATGTACATCGATTTAGGAGGTGGACAGATAGAACCATTCTGCGTACCTGGAAAACCTAACCCTTACTCTAAACTTATGTCTAATGCTGGCCAAGGAACCGGCTTCGTTGTAAACTCGGATGGCTTTATAATTACCAACCGTCACGTAGCTGCATCATGGAAAGATGTATTCGGTTTCCCACAAAGTGCCTTCCCTGGAAAACTCATGACTGTCAACGATAAAGGCCAGATTGTTCCTGATCTTAAATCAGATGTGAAAAGATGGCAGTTACAAGGTTTCGTTCCTTCAGAAATGAAGATGCTCAACAATTCTTCTGTAGAAAACAAGACGATCAATGGAGAAGTATTCTATATCGATGTATTGTTCCCAGGTGACGACAATGTGATCAACGGTACATTATCTAGAGTTTCTAACAAGCACGATGTAGCCCTGATAAAAATTGATTACCCTGGTACCCTTAAGCCAGTTAACTTGAAAGAAGTAGACGTACCGATTGGTCAGAAAGGTTTCGTAATGGGATACCCTGCAGTATCAGCTTCAGAATATAAAACGGTAGACAGTAAGACCTGGAGCAACAGATCTAGAAAATACAATATCGTTGCAGAGCCTTCAATATTCGATGGAATAGTATCTAAAAAAGTAGGTGGAAGTTCTATGGGAGAAAGTGGATTCTTTAGTGAAATGGGAGATTCCTACCAGCTTTCAATCAACGCTACAGGAAGCGGAAACAGTGGAGGACCTCTATTCGATGACGCAGGAAATGTGATAGGAATCTACTTCGCAGGAAAAGCAGCAGCAGGAGGATCTGTATCATTTGCCATACCGATTAGTTACGCTCTAGAATTGATGGGAATAAGCAGAGATTTTAAATAATATCCCATCTTATATACGAGGAAGAATAGATCAAGAACGATCTATTCTTCCCTTTTTTAAAACCTTTTATATCCATAATTTTTACCTCTTCCTACCATGGGCTCGACATCAGAATATCAACTTATACATAAACTCGGAAACGGAGGTAGTGGAACAGTATATAAAGCCCTCCACATAGCAACAAACAGAATTGTAGCCCTTAAGAAATTCCACAAAACAGAAGACCAAGGCAGATTCAAGAATGAAGCTCGGATTCAAGCCAACCTAAACCATCCACACATTGCACAACTATATGATTTCATATACGACGATCAGACTCCTGTCATCATAATGGAATACATAGAAGGAGTAACCCTGCAGACCCTCATTAACCAATCTAAATCACTTACTACTCCAGTCAAGGAGAAAATTTTCATTCAGATCCTAGAAGCCGTTGCCTACCTCCATGACAAAAGCATAATCCATAGAGACCTAAAACCTGCCAATGTAAAAATTGATTCTTCGGGCAATGTCAAGTTGATTGACTTTGGGATTTCTAAAGGATTGTCCAGTCCACAATTTACCAAGGAAGGCCACCTTGTAGGCACCATTAATTACTCAGCTCCAGAGAGACTAACAGGAAAAAACCTTCCTCAATCTGATATATGGAGCTTAGGAATTATACTTTATGAACTGATGACTTTAAAACCTTTCTTCAAGGAAATCAATACGGCAAGTCAGTTAAGTAGACTTAAAGACAAGAACTTCATAGCTGAAAAAATTAAGAGCTACGATGGCCCACATGCCCTAGTCATTAAAAAATGTCTCACCTACAATCCTAAATTAAGGTATCAGAATGCTACAGAATTACACAAGCTCATGAAGCCTAAAAAAAGTAAGGCCATAGCACTAAAAGAAAATATAACGAGTGATAAGAGAAACATATGGATTCCTGCAATAGTTTCCATCTTATTACTTGCCTGGTTTTTATGGCCAGACTTATCTACTGAGCCTGTGGATCCACAAGATTTTATAGAGCCGAGAGAGATCCTATTCGATTTATATCCGACGGATGCAACCTTGATAATTGATGATCTCGACCTTGATGTATTGCACAATCAGTCACTGACTCAAGAAAAAGGCACCATACTACATGCAACCCTTCAAGCAGAAGGATTTCTTACTAAGCATGTTGTAATTGATTACAATACCCATAGAAAAAGACAGACCAGAAGGTACTATCTTGAAAAATAATCAGATTCCTTGAGATAAGAAACACTATAAATAATTAACATTATACAACACCACGATCATGTTCTGGAAAAAAGAAAAAGAAGAAAAAGCAACGAAGACCACACATACGATAGAAGGTTATAGTCTGACGGATACGGGTTGTGTAAGAGACCATAATGAAGATGCGGTTACCTATCAAGTAGTAAAGAAAAACAATATTGTTTATTCTATTCTAGCAGATGGCATGGGAGGTCATAATGGAGGAGAGATAGCAAGCAATATGATGATTAAACTCCTTGATAGTCAATACAGGAACAAAACTGTAACCTCTGAAAAAGAAATAAAACAATCTATACAAGAAGGAAACAAAGAAGTATATCGTCAATCAAGGAACAACCTAGAATGGAAAGGCATGGGTACTACTTGTGTAGTACTTTCAATCCAGAATGGTTGTGCCTCTTGGGGGCATGTAGGAGATTCCAGACTTTATGTCCTTGAAAACAATGTCATGACACAGTTGACTACAGATCATACTGTGGTAGAAGAAATGAAGGCGGAAGGCCTGAAAGCACCAGAACACCAGAGCCATGTCCTTACACAAGCCATAGGTACGAAAGATAACGTCAACCCGGAAACAGGCCAGAAGGTCCTACATAATGATTCTTCATATCGCTTTCTGATGTGCTCTGACGGCCTCTATGATATGCTATCAGATTACGAAATCAAGTCCTTACTAGAAATAACCGACGGATATATAGCTGCCTCAGCGCTGATCGCAATGGCCAAAGAAAAAGGAGGTTTAGACAATGTTTCTGTATCTATAATAGACATAAAGCCCCTACAGAAAACAGAAGCAGAGGCCTCAACTAAAGAGATGAAATTGCCTGCATAACCCTATGCTCAGAAAGATTATTAAAAAAAGGTCATCCTAGCGATGACCTTTTTTTATTTCAGCCTATAGATGTGTGTATTCAAGAGCATACAAGAATAAAATATCAAGCATCATGAATCTGAAAAGTATAGGAAATTACGACATCGTCAGACTCATCGGAAAAGGTGGAATGGGAGAAGTATATCTAGCACAAGATCGTCTCCTAGACAGAAAGGTAGCCTTGAAGGTTCTGAAACAAGACCTGGTCGAAAACAAGACTTTTATATCTAGATTCTCTCAAGAAGCTAAGACACTTGCTAAATTAAATCACCCCAACATTGCAACACTATACAACCTGATCGCCGACCAAGACCAATTCGTAATGGTAATGGAATATGTAGAAGGAATGTCACTAGAAGAAATCATACAGAAGAAAGGACAATTACCTCTTGCTTCCGTAAATCACATCACTTCTGGAGTACTAAAAGGGTTAAAACATGCGCATGATAACGGGATTATTCACAGAGACATAAAACCATCTAACATCATGCTAAATAAAGCTGGTGAGGTGAAGGTTATGGATTTCGGAATTGCTATATCAGAAGGAAACACAAGACATACAAGAGCAGGAAACATCATCGGAACTATTGAATACTTAGCACCAGAATTAATCAAGGGAGAAGATCCTGCTGCAACCTCAGATATATACGCAACAGGTGTCGTTATGTACGAAATGATCTCTGGACAAGTGCCGTTCTCTGGTTCCAATGAATATGCCATCATGGATGCTCACCTTAATAAGAAAGCAAGTCCATTAAAATCTGATATGGCTTCTGTACCTAAGAAAATGGAAGCACTGGTTAAAAAATGTCTCGTAAAATCTAAGAAGCAACGATTTCAATCTAGCGATGAAATGCTTGAAGCATTGCAATCAGAGAGCAGCATTAAACCCGCTCTATCTTCTTCTTTAGTAAATTCAATTTCCGACAAAGTAAAGCAAGTAAAAAACATCAGTACGGGTTCATTCTCAACCATGCCCTCTAAGTCATACTTACTTGGTGGACTACTTATTGTGGCTTTAAGTATTCTAGGATATGCGGTATACCAGAGAATTAACACTCCCGTAAAACCCATAAAAAAACAAGAACCTAAAGTCATTATTAATGATAATAAAACGGATTACTCTTCTTCTAATAAACCTTCTCCTCAGGCACAAATTCCTGTTCAGAAATCAATAAATGAAAGGGTAAAAGAACTGGTAGAAACTGGCAACCGTCTTGCCAACCAGAAAAAATACATGCCGCCAGGAGAAAACCTATATGACATATGCATAGAGCTTTTAGAAATCGACAATAACCATCCTAAAGCACACGAGTGGCTCAATGCAATCGCTAATCACTACTTAAAGATCGCGGAAGCTGCCATCAAGAACAGAGAATTTGCGAAAGCACAGAAAAACATAGACGTCGTCTTCTCTATGGAAAAAGACAATCCACATGCCACCAGACTTCAGAAAATGCTTGACAATGCAATCACACAGTCAAGGAAAAAGTCAACACCTAAAAAACAAGAACCTAAAAAGAAAGCAAGCATAGAAACTACAACCAAGAAGCAACCTGAAAAACGTGTTATAGCAGTAAAAGAAGAAATCAGAGAAACAGATAAAAAGACGGTAACTCCCGTAAAAGTTGTCCCGGTAAAGAAGGCGACTTCAGAGCCTAAAAAAACCACTACGAAAACTAAAAAAACCTATGCAAGCCATACACTCTCAAGAAACCTAGAAATCAACCTGATTCTCAGAGACAACCTCTCTACCATGAACAGCCACAGAAAAGGCCAAAGCGTACAGGTAGAAATAGCACAAGACATCTATGAAAATGGAAAACTAGTTTTCCGAAGTGGAGACAGAGCAACAGCTACTCTTAAAGATTTTAAAACCTCTACAGACAACAATAAAGGACTTCTTCACATACAGATAGACGCTGTAAAGGCAGTGGATGGAACGAACATAAAAGTAAAAAGAGGATCATTCCGCATTCCCGGAGGAAAAGGAGAAGAAGTTACATTAAGCAGTGGTACCAAGTTTAAGGTACTCAATGCTGCATCAAAGAAAATCAAACTTGAACTATAATTTTTTACAACTATAAATAAATGCATCATGAAATACTTATTAAGTTTTATACCCGTCGTATTCTATCTATCCTCAATATCTGGACAGAGCTTATCGCAGCAATCTGCAGTCGCCGGATTCAATATATCTGCATCCGTGGGCATCTCAGGATGGAACAGTGACGATCTATCTGGAGAACTACTAAGCGGTATATCGATTAACATATCTCCTTCATATGGATTCACAGATTATTTAGAAGGCTTTTTCGCATTTGAGTATGCGCCATCTGTAAGCAGTGGAAACGACTTCGTCGACAGCTATCCTTCTAGCCAACTTGAAGGAGGTGTACGTATGAATTTCGGAAGTACCCTATCTAAATTCCGACCATTCTTACAAGTTTCAGCATCCCAGCATGGTATATCCTTCATAGATTTCGATGGATTCAGCAATGACTTATCAGGATACTTTATAGGATTCGGAGGCGGTGTTAAATATTTCCTACAACCTAACCTGGCTATCAAAGCAAAGGCGCATGCCGATTTCGGAACATACGATAACGTTAAATATGGGGGCGTCTCTGTGACTGATGTAGAATTTGACGTCAATACAGTAAGGATTAATCTAGGCGTAACCTACGTCTTTGAATAGATAATCAATCCCATGGTAACTATGGATGGTTGAAAAGAAGCAGATATTTTATTTATAGTTACCCTAGGCCATGACGCTACACGATGTCATGGCCTTTTTCATTTTTATCAGGATTCTTCGATATAATATTTACCTTTCTCCTCGAATGAAAAAAATTCTAGGAATATTATACTTAATTGCTTTTCTGGTAGAGACTGGATCTTCTCAGCATACTGAGTATCGATTCGGTGGGGAGTTTTTAAGTGGCTACATTCCTGCCCATAGTCCACAATTCAGGTCTGATCCTTCTGAATTCCTCAGCTGGAGCATAGGTCTAGAATTTATGAAAAGAAAAATAGATTCTACGGATTATCGTATGGCACTCAATCACCCTGGCTTCAGCATAAGCATGCAATATCACTCACTGGGTGATAGAAAAATATACGGAGATGCTATATCGATTGCCCCGAGCTATACATTCTTCCTGCGTCAGCTTCCGATATACTTGAGGCTAGATTGTGGATTTGCTTACTTGAATAAACAATTTGACGAAAACACCAACCCAGAGAACAGAGCCATAGGTAGTCGAATCAACAATGTTACTAAACTCAGAATAGGATACAATGCCCATCATCGAGATTGGACTTATGGGTTTTATCTAGGATTGACTCATTACAGCAACTTATCGACGATTGAGCCTAATCTAGGGTTAAATCATGTCGGCTTAGGATTGACCATCAGTAAGAAGCACATAAGTAAGCATGTTAC
>CAZFJO010000009.1:0-12610 GCA_964518915.1 uncultured Saprospiraceae bacterium | reverse complement strand
TACTTGCAGGGCATGAATTAACAATGGGCAACTTCTCTCTAATCACAGGCCTGGGCACTTATCTATATGAGCGCTACGACCCCGTCGAGCCGGTTTTTATTGAAGGTGGAGCTAATTACTACTTACCATCACCCTCTTATGGCATCAAGCCCTATCTATCCGTCCACATCAAGAGTCACTTAGGTGTAGCAGAATACGGAGAACTGAGTGTAGGAATAGAATGGTAATAAAACGATAGATATCAGAATGGACCTAAATTAAAAAGTCCAGATAGCAGAGGATTGCTATCCGGACCGAAATCGAGAGTGTATATTAGATCTTTAGTTTATACTGCAAAACTTTCACCACATCCACAAGTTCTAGCTGCATTAGGGTTGTTAAAATAAAAACCCTTGCCGTTTAAGCCACCGCTAAACTCCAACGTGGTGTTACAAAGATATAAGAAACTTTTCAAATCAGTAACTATTTTAACATTATTGTCTTCAAATATTTGGTCATTTTCCTGACTAACATTGTCAAAGTCCATCTCATACGACAAGCCAGAGCATCCTCCACTGGTTACAGAGACCCTTACAAAATAATCTTCTGTAAGACTTTCACCCGACATGAGCTCTACAATTTTATTTTTCGCACTATCAGCTACGTACAACATAATGTTTCGATACTAATTTTAAGCTCCTTTCAATCCGTTCTTTTCCTTATAATCAGCTATTGCGCTTTTAATCGCATCTTCTGCTAGAACAGAACAGTGTATTTTTACGGGTGGAAGAGCTAATTCTTCAACAATAGCCATATTGTCGATATTCAGCGCCTCATCTATACTCTTTCCTTTTAACCATTCTGTGGCTAGTGAAGAAGAAGCAATCGCTGACCCACAACCAAATGTTTTAAATTTAGCGTCATTAATTCTACCAGAATCCTCATCCACTTCTATCTGCAACCGCATTACATCTCCACACTCAGGAGCTCCGACAAGTCCAGTACCTACATTGTTCTTGCCTTTATCAAGGGTTCCTACATTTCTAGGGTTCTTGAAGTGGTCAAGTACTTTTTTCGAATAGGCCATAATCTTATACTTTTTATTATTAAACTAAACTGTTTTAAATCTCTTTAAGTTCCACAACTAGTGCTCTGTCCACACTACTGAATCTAAATCTACTCCTTCTTTATACATTTCCCAGATAGGACTTAAATCTCGCATGTGGCTGACACCTTTAGATACAGATTCTAAAGCTAGATCTATTTCTTCTTCTGTAGTAAATCTTCCTAGAGAAAATCTAATCGATGAATGGGCAAGATCATCACCTAATCCGAGTGCTATCAAGACATATGAAGGCTCTAGTGATGCAGAAGTACAAGCAGAACCTGATGATACTGCGATATTCTGATTAAAAGTCATCATAAGACCTTCTCCTTCTACATGCTTAAAGGAAATATTCGTTACATGAGGCATCCTGTTTTCGACATCCCCATTCACGTATACCTCTTCTAATCTATCTTTAAAGCCTTGCTCTAGCCTGTCTCTCATCTTACTCAATCTCTCCGCATCCTGGGCCATCTCCTTATGTGCAATCTCTGCAGCCTTTCCTAGACCTACAATACCAGGCACATTAAGCGTACCAGATCTCATACCTCTTTCATGACCGCCACCGTCTTGTTGAGCAGTAACCTTAACCCTAGGGTTCTTGCGATTTACGAACAATGCTCCGACCCCTTTAGGTCCATACATCTTATGTCCAGTAAATGCCATTAAGTGTACCCCTACTTCTTTAGGGTTTACAGGTATCTTTCCGACAGCTTGCGTTGCATCACTCATGAGCAATACACCATGCTTGGCACAGATATCTCCGATTTCCTTCATAGGTTGAATAACACCTGTTTCATTGTTGGCCCACATGATAGACACAAGGATGGTATTATCCTTTATAGCTGCTTCAAGTGTATTGAGGTCTACTCTTCCCTTGCTATCCACTTCTAGATAAGTCACTTCACCGCCCATTTTCTCTATCTTCTTACAAGAATCAAGAACCGCTTTGTGCTCAGTAGTCAAGGTAATTATGTGGTTACCCTTTTTCTTATACATCTCAAAAACACCTTTCAATGCAAGGTTATCTGATTCAGTAGCTCCAGATGTAAAGATGATTTCTTTAGGGTCTACGCTTATCAAATTAGAAATCTGCTCTCGAGCATAATCCACTGCCTCCTCGGCTTTCCAGCCAAATGGGTGATTTCTACTAGCTGCATTTCCTGGATGTGCGTTGAAGAACGGCAACATCGCTTCAACTACCCTAGGATCACACGGTGTAGTGGCATTATTATCGAGGTAAATTAACCTTTGGTTATCCATATCTTAGACTTATTTTAAATAAGAAACGCAAATATAACGAATCAACCAGTAAATAGTTCTCGTTTCTATATTAACTTACGTCTTGAAATTCAGCGTTTTTTATAGGTATGTTTCAAGTCTTAAATAATAAGAAGAAAAATTCCTTTATTAACAAGCCATACATCCTCCCTTTATGAAAGAAGAAAGACAAGTGATTTCACACGAAAAATGGTTGGAAAAGGTTGATAATGAGCTTAAAGGAAAGAAAACAACAGAGGATTTAATTCATTTTTACCAAACTGGACTTATCCTGAATCCTACTGCACCTGAAGAAACCAAGATCCACAACATAAAGTCATTCCCTCCAGAATTAAGAATAGGTCTTGTCACGAGTCAGACATCAACATCTGAAGATCTTCTGTCCCTCCTTAAGGTCGGCGTCAACACCCTCATTTATAACGACCCTGTTTCTGATTCAGATAAGTATCGGGAAGTTGTTACAGATTATATAGACATAATTGCAGAATCTACAGATCATCTCGCAACAAGAGAAGAGATATGGCCAGGATTAAAAACTTCTACCGTAGTTTCAGGCAACATTCACATTTCTCAGAACAACATATGGCAGAAAATAGCATCACCCTTGTTCGGAGGTGCAGATGCTTGTATACGGATTGTATTATCAGATGATATTCTCCATAATATATCTGTATTAAGAGCCATCCGATGGGTCGCAGAGAAAACAGATAATAAGATCACCCTCATAGGCGAAGCATCTGTTACCGATGGAGAGAAAGAACAATCCTTAATTCAAGCTTCATCTCAAGCAATGTCATTCCGGATGGGAGGAGGCGATATTTTTATTCCACCGTCCGAAGAAACTTCGATAGTACAGCTCAAGAGATACATTCATATTCTCAATATCATGTCTATGGAATCTAACATGAATGCCGCCTCAGATCCTTGTAGAGGTGCGTATACCATCGAATCCCTCACGGCTCAGGCAATACAGAAAATAGAAGAAGCGGCTCCAGCTAGAGAGTCAAATATTACTAAATAGTATTAATCACTGGCTGCCGCTTCTATTTTACTAAGCAGAAAAATCTTTCTGTTTATAACTGTGATCCTACGATCCTAAAATCAATAATTTCTGTAGTAAAATCTATGGTGTAATCTAATTGTAGAGACCCATTGAGATAGGCTCCTTCTCCTTCTATATAGATTCCAGGACCGATCTCTTGCCAGTCTATATCGATGTGCTTAACAGCCTCATCCTGATTGTCAACATCTGCATACACAGATATCCATACGAATCCATCGAAGGGCGCTTCAATGATCACATTGTCTCCATTCTCGTAGCTTATACCTATATCATGCGGCCCTGTGAGACCGACGACCCGAGCATCGTAGATTCCTGTAATCTGAAAAACATCTTCATCGTATTTTTCACAAGAAGTAATGGTTATCATAATGATTGCAAGTAGTGTAAGTATCCTATTCATGCCTTCTAGATTTAAGTCAATAATCAATCATTATAAATCAGGAAGGCAAGGGAATTCTAGTTAAGAATCTTCCGTTCCTTATGATCTATAATTCGATTGTCTTCTTATCTAAAATACAGCTATACTAGGCTCTGCAGCGCAACTTAATGATGGTTTATTATAAACTTAACCCCATGCAGCAATAGATGTTAACACCCTCTAAATGAATGGTCTACATTTAAGATTTCATTTTATGAAATGATATAACGATCTAGTGTACCTAGATAAAGAGAAGGATACTTTCTTCACTTACCTATAGCAATCTACCCTTCCAGTGCCGGTGATTCTAGTAACCCGAAAAACTGATCTAGTCTAGGCTGGATAACAATCTCTGTACGTCGATTCTTACTCCTACCCCAGTCACTGTCGTTTTCTTCTCTAGGATAGAATTCCGACTTGCCCGCAGCAGTCAGCCGCTCTGGAAGCACACCATAATTATCTTGTAACATGCGTACCACAGAAGTTGCGCGCATAACACTCAAGGCCCAGTTGTCAGAAAAACGGTTGTTGCTGATAGGTACATCATCCGTATGTCCTTCTACCATAACCATCATTTCATCGTGGTCATTGAGCACTGTGGCAATTTTTTCTACCACTCCATAACCTTCTTTATTGATCCGATCGCTACCTGACTTAAAAAGAAGATTGTCGGAAATAGATATATGGACCAGTCCACCTCTTACTTCTACATCTATGTCATCATCATCTAAGTCTTCTAGTGACCGCTTGAGATTCATCACTAAGGCTAGATTGATAGAATCCTTAGACTGCATCTTCTTAGTAAGGTCCTCGATAAACTCGTATTGCTGACCTATATTCTTGATAGATTCCTTGATGCTTTCAGCGCCCGCTCTATTGATGATGGACATATCGGCCATGCGATCTAGGAGGCTGGAATTAGAGGATTGTAGGTGATCTAGTTGATCCTCCAGCGTTGTCACTTGTGACTTAAGTGTTTCTACTTCTGTATTCTTACAAGAAGAAAACAGTACACATAGGATAAAAGCGGATAATCTTGAGATATACATAACAACAGTGTTGATTTCGTGATGAAAGGAGCAATGGTGCTCCAGTATACCCAGGGAATTGACGAGAAAGCATCGATCATAAAATCGATACCTCTGCGATTAAACGATATGAGTATTATAGATAGTATCTCATAGAATTAGAATCGTTATTGTCATTTACGGGTTACTTGTGGGTACATCTTTCTATCTTTGATAAAGAACAATGAAAGTTAATCCGTCATATCATTCCTCTAGAAAAAAAGAAAAGACAGAAGAAGTATACCTTGCTGGCTTAGCTCAAGGGGATAGATACATATTAAGTGATTTAATCACGCTGGCAGAAAGTATCCATCCAGAAAAGAGAAAAATAGCTACCGATGTATTGTCCCACTGTCCTACTACAGAACATACCATCCGTATAGGAATAACGGGAACACCAGGCGTAGGTAAGTCAACCTTCCTAGAATCTTATGGAATGATGCTGATCGAGCAAGGATATAAGGTTGCTATTCTTGCCATCGACCCAGCCTCGGTCTTACAGAAAGGAAGCATCCTAGGAGATAAAACAAGGATGACGGAATTGTCTAAAAATACATCCGCATACATCAGACCTTCTTCCTCTCAGAGGATGCTAGGAGGGGTCAATGCCTACACCCTTGAATCCATGCGTTTATGTGAAGCAGCTGGTTACGATATAGTCATAGTAGAAACTGTAGGCGTCGGCCAATCGGAAACTTCTGTATCCAATCTTGTAGACCTCTTTACCCTACTTGTTCTTCCTGGCGCAGGAGATGAAGTTCAAGGAATAAAACGTGGAATCATGGAGATGGCTGACTTTATACTGGTCAATAAAGCAGATGGAGAACGCAGGGAGATGGCTGAAAAAAGCAAACGCCAATACCAAGATGCTTCCCGATTGATGAGACAGCATAAGAAAGGATTAACTACCATAGTAGACACTATCTCGGGCTTAGAAGGTAGAGGCCTAGAATTGCTCTGGCAAAATATGAAAGACAGCATTTCTTCTATGAAAGAAACAGGATACTGGCAAGAAAATAGAAAGCTTCAAGAAATGAACTGGCTGGAAGAAAAGACTAAGTCATGGATTCTAGAAAAACATTTTTATGACAATAAGATCTACCATAAACTGTTAGATATTAAGTCAGACGTAGAGACGGATGACCTGAATATTTTTAATGCCTGGAAAATTGTTACTTCTTGAAATTATTTTCATCCCCATCGATTGTTGTTGTATTACTAAGTGTATGGAGTATACTCCCTCTTACCAGTCAAGATCTGTATCCTGATTCTTTGTTTCAATCCCCTGTCGACTACCCTATTGTCTTAGGAGGAAGTTTCGCTGAATTAAGAAGTTCGCACTTTCATGCTGGCATCGACATTAAGCCTCAAGGCAAAAAAAGCGTGGACACCATCCGAGCTGCTGCTGGAGGATATATCTCTAGAATTAAAGTCCAGACAGGAGGCTATGGCAATGTCCTATATATGAAACACCCTTCAGGTTATACAACGGTGTATGCACATCTAGAAGTTTTCCACGACTCTATACAAGCATATATCCAATCGTTGCAGCGTTCTGTAGAAAAGTACGCTGTTGAAGTTTTTCCTGATTCGAGTCGATTCACATTAAGTAGAGGGGACGTTCTAGGATTAATGGGTAATACGGGTAGGTCTTATGGCAAGCACCTTCATTTCGAAATCAGAGAAACAGCGTCAGAGATTCCGATAAACCCAGCCCTATTTGGCTTAAAGCCCGATGACACTCGTCCCCCTTCTATCTTGTCGATGGATATATATGAGATGGATAGAAATTTCAGAAAGATTGATGCACATACTTACCAACCTAGACATTATAAGGACGGCATACACAGAATAGAAGATGGGAAAATTCACTTATCGTCAGACTGGTGCGGCATCGGCATCCAAGCTTACGACCGTATGGACGGAGCAGAAAATAAAAATGGTGTCTACTATCAGAAGGTCTATGTAGACGATACGTTATACTATAGCTATACCCTAGACAAGGTATCCTTTGCCGAAAGTAGGTATATACAATCTCATGTTAATTATGAGGAAAAGAAAAAGAATCGCCGGACACTGGTACAATGTTTTAGGCACCCAGGAAGCACCCTTACGATATATGACACCCTAGTCAATGAAGGCTTGATACGGCTGGAAGAAGGAACACCGAGAAGGGTAAAAATAGTTCTAGGAGATATTGAAAACAACGAATCAATTATCTATTTTTCCTTATTCAGAAAAGTAGATGGAGTCCCTAAAGATGGAAATTCCTTCAACTTGTATGTACCCTATTCAGAGGAAAAAGCATTGACCATCGGAAATCTACATGCTACTATTCCGGCATACACATTTGACAAAAACACATTTCTATCTTATCACTCTTCTACAGACAGTATAGGGAGAACGATCTATCACTTGGACACAGATCATACAGCCGCTTATAAGCGTATTCCGATTTCAGTTCCTATTGAAAATATTGAATCTGAATGGTGGCCTTACACTTGTCTGCTTAAAGCAAATGAAGATACATACAGTACCCTAGGTGGAAGCGTAGAAGAAGGAACATTTGCCGGAAGGCTAAATGCCCTAGGAAGCTTTACAATAGGCATAGATACCATCCCGCCTACCATCAATCCAGATAGCGACAACAACGTTTTCAAGAGTGGTGATGTACTGGTTTTTACCATGAAAGATAATTTTACTCCAGGGGGCGATGCAGAAGAAATTGATTACGATGTATACATAGATGGAAAGTGGACCATAGCCCAGCATAAGGTTCTTACAGATCGACTTTATGTACCGATTCCAGCCTACACTGAACCGAGCGTAATTCAACTTAAGATTGTTGCTACCGATGATCGTGGCAACGTGGGTACGCTTCTGAAAAACTACAACATCAACCCTTAGATAGATATAATTTATACCGTGATTATTGATATAGTTAAACTATTGAACTCTTTATGCGTTAATAGATTACAATAAAAATTACCGGTATGACACATCTTAATATAGGAGATAAGATTCCTAGTTTTGCTGCACAGAACGAGAAAGGAGATATTATATCCTCAGATGGTCTTCTAGGAAAGAAATACATTCTGTTTTTCTACCCTAAGGACGATTCTCCGGGATGTACTAAAGAAGCTTGTAGTATCAGAGACAACTATCGACGGTTCGAGAAGAATGACATTCTTGTTTTCGGCGTAAGTCCTGATAATATGAAGAAGCATCAGAAATTTATAGACAAGTACGAGTTTCAGTATTCTTTACTGGCAGATCCAGAAAAGAAAATCATCAATGATTTCGGTCTATGGGGTCCTAAAAAATTCATGGGAAGAGAAATTATCGGTGTACACCGTACCACGTTCGTCGTGGATGAAGAAGGTGTTATAGAAAACATCATCACTAAGGTTAAAACCAAGGAACACGGAAATCAGATTTTAGAAGCGATGGCGCTCTAGCCCATCTTAAAATCTAGAATATTCCCCATACTGTAACACACTCGGCACCTAGGTTCATACTTGTCTTTTTCACCTAGGACTACCTGTTCTGTGTCCTTACTCAATCTATAAGAATGGGTAGCAAGGGTTCCACAGTGGGGACATATAGCATGGACTTTAGTTATGTATTCTGCCTTAGCAAGAAGCGCAGGTATCGGACCGAATGGGTTCCCCTGAAAATCCATATCTAAGCCGGCAACAATAACTCGGATACCTCTTACGGCCAGTTTCTCGCATACGATAGGAAGATCCATGTCGAAGAACTGGGCCTCATCTATGCCGATCACATTGACATCATCGATGTGCTTAAATATATCAGAACTCTTCTCTACAGGAATGGAAGATATAGAATTGTCGTCGTGTGAGACAACATCTTTATCGTCGTATCTGATGTCTTTAGCAGGTTTAAAGATCTCAACTTTCTGGTTGGCAATTTTAGCCCTGCGCAACCGTCGGATCAATTCTTCTGTTTTACCAGAAAACATAGAACCACAGACCACTTCTATCCATCCACTCCGCTGACCTCTGAAACTGGGTTCTAAAAACATATTATGGTTTTTAACATAAGTATCAGCAATATTACTAAAATGTATCCCATAAAGCAGAAATCAAACCAGCCTATTTATCAATAGATTTTTCTTTTTATGGTAATTCAGAAGGGAATGTGGTATGATTTATGCTTCGTTTAACGATATAATAGCCATTCTTAAGACATCATTAAGGACATCTCTCCTATAATTGTCTTAACTAGTTACAGAATTACGTACGATAGCATACTAGATCAGCAAGTATTCCTGTTTAATAACTTACTGATTCTGTAGATAGAAAGTAAAACACATACTAACCGTGAACTTTCTGTCACCCATTGATGTAAAAACAATAAGTGATATAAAAAACATTTTCAGATGAATATCAACAAGGTAAAAAAACAACTTAAGAAGATCAATAACTTAGTAGAAGCCATAGAAGGAGAAGGCAAGGCTTCTTCCATAGAGAAAGATCTATTGAAGTCTTATGTACAAGACCTATACGAAAAGATTACAACTGGAAAGCACGAAACTGCTTCAGCACCAGCCCCACAACCCGTGGTTAAGCAAGAAGCTGTCGCTAAGAATATCGTTCAGGAACCAACTCCTGTAGCTGCTCCAGTATCTATTCCTGAGCCAGTGGTTGAAAAAAGCATATTTGCGGAAGCGCCTGCACCTATTGCTGTTCCTGAAGTAAAACCTGTAGTGAAGCTTGAGCCTGTCCTAGCAGATGCTATAGATGTACCTAACATCCCTGCTACCAATGGCTATGCGCCTTCCGTACAACCTAGCATAGAATCTACTGTCACTGAGATAGAAGAAGTACAATCAGAAACCTCCCCCTTGTCTTCAGAAGTATTAGAGTTATTCTCTGATGTGGCCATTGCAGATCTTTCAGATCGCTTAGCTAACATGCCCATTAAAGATCTATCTAAATCTATGGGCCTAAATGAAAGAGTATTTACGGTCAATGAGTTATTCGCAGGAAACAATCAATTATTCAATGAAATAATCCAGCACCTTAATGGCTTAACATCCTTTTCTGAAGCGAAAGAATTCTTAGGTCGAGGCATTGCAGAAGATCAGAACTGGACGTCGGATTATAAAGTCAAGAAAGCTGCTAAGTTCATACAACTGGTCAGAAGGAGGTACTTATCTTGATAGATCAGAAACTATCAGATTTTCTATACAAACTTAAAATACCCTTCCTACTTGTATTCATCATGTGGGCGGTAAAACTGTACGAGAGTTTTACTATTTCTAATCTGAGTCGTCATGGAATATATCCTCGTGAGTGGGATGGCATTCTAGGAATTATTACTGGACCATTCGTTCATTCAGATTATGAACACCTCTTGTCTAATACGGTTCCGATATTTATGTTATCCGCTGTTGTTGTTTACTTCTACCGCAGGGTAGCGATACCTACATTATTCATCATCCAGGTATTGACAGGATTCGCGGTCTGGCTATTTGCACGGCCTTCATATCACATCGGTGCGAGTGGAGTGGTATATGGTCTGGTGTCCTTTGTTTTCTGGTCGGGCATCTTCCGACGCAACATGAAATCCATCGTCCTAGCCCTATCGGCACTGGTATTATACAGTGGTTATTTTCACGGAATCTTGCCGACTAAGGATGGCGTATCGTGGGAGAGTCACCTATTCGGAGCCATCGTAGGAATCTTCACCGCTTTCTTGTTTAAAGGCTTGAAAGAAGCAGATGAGATGGTAGAAAATCCATGGGCAGAAGACGAAACGCGTGCGTATTTCTTACCGAGAGACACATTCGATAAGACGAAAAAAGAACGTGCGTACGAGGCTTATCTAGAGCAACTCCGTCAAGCAGAAAATTCCGGTGACCACTGGACAGATTCTTCTACCCTTCACTAGTTTCCTGCTTACGCAAATGTGGCTTACTTATAAGCAACAACCCTAAAAATGTAAGTGTACCATTCAAGGCAATACTCATGTGCCCTAGGGTTAATCCTCCGAACCAATCCGAGGAATACGTGTCAATGACAATGGTCAGTGCCACACAGACCAGTGCAACCAGAATACTGTAAACATCGATTATCTTTCTTTTGGTCAGAATGCCAAAAGCAAACATGCCCAAGATAGGTCCGTAAGTATACCCCGCTAATCTAAATACTTGATTGATGATGGATCTATTCTCTATAGCGTAGTAGGTAATGACAATGATGGCTAGAAGCAATAATGAAAAAGCAACATGAACTTTAAATCGAGTCCTCTTTTTCTCACTTTCCGAAGCGTCGCTATGCTCGAACCCAAGGAAGTCTACACAGAAGGAAGTCGTCAGAGAAGTCAAGGCAGAATCAGCACTCGAATAGGCTGCCGCTACCAATCCCAATACGAAAATTACCCCTACCGCCGCTGGCAGATGCTCAAATGCTACCGTGGGATACAGTTGATCAGAAGCTTCTGGAATCGCGAAGCCCTTATGAGCTGCAAATATGTACAGTAAGGCTCCCAGAGAGATGAATAACAATTTAGCGAAGACTAAGACAATCGAAAATAAAAACATATTCTTCTGCGCATCCTTAAGCGACTTACAAGTAAGGTTCTTCTGCATCATATCCTGGTCTAGTCCAGTCATAACCAGTGCAATTAAAGCGCCACTGATGAACTGTTTCCAGAAATTATTAGGGTCGCTCCACCCTCCTTCGAAGAAAAACATCTGGCTGTAATCGCTGTTCTTGATGGTAGAGACAATCTCCCCTACCCCATTGAGATCCATGGCATCAGCTATAAAATATATAGTCAGAACTACGGCGGAGATCATACATACCGTCTGTAAGGTATCGGTGACAACAATGGTTTTTATTCCACCCTGGAAGGTGTATATCCAGATGAGAAGAATCGTAACCACAACTGTGACTACGAAGTGTACACCGAGTGGATCCATGACGAATTTCTGAAGAACGATGGCAACGAGATATAAGCGCAAGGAAGCACCGATCAACCGAGACAACAGGAAGAAACCCGCTCCCGTCAGATAAGCATATCGACCGAATCGATCATTGAGGTAACCATAGATTGAGGTGAGATTCATCCGATAGTAGATCGGCATTAAGACCGTAGCTATAATAAAATAGCCTACTAAAAAACCAAACACCATCTGCATATAGGAAAAAGCAGAATTGCCTCCGCCTAACTTACCTACTGCTCCTGGAACAGATATAAAGGTAACACCAGAAAGGGTAGCCCCGATCATACCGATGGCTACGAGCAACCAGGGCGAACTTTTATCCGCGGTAAAAAAGGTCTTATTATCCGCATTTCTAGAGGTAAAATAGGATATTACCACCAGCAAGGCGAAATATAATCCGATGATGGCCAGTATGGTACCGGGGTTGATCTGCGACATATTGCTCAATTAATGTGGCTGAAAAATACATTTAATATTGAATATGTCGCTTTTATGGTGCAACTTGTCAACAGAATCGTCTTATTCTCATTATATTTAATATACAATTAGAGCAAGCATTGAAGTATATATATCTTTTCTTATTGATTCTCGGTCCATCGATGATGTATGGTCAGAGTACTTTTCAGCCTAAGCAAGTAGGTCTGGATCTTAAGGGAGTTGTATATAGAAATGAGGTCGCAGTAGACTTCCGCTTGCATACGAATGGTCTTGCCCTTGCGCTGAA
>CAZFJO010000008.1:25831-31496 GCA_964518915.1 uncultured Saprospiraceae bacterium | reverse complement strand
CATGCCATCGGTAATGAGATAAAGAAGAATTTCACCAAGACCCAGGTACTTTATGTTACTACGGAGAAATTCACAACCCATGTCATTGATTCCATCAAGAGTAACTCCCTGAGTGACTTTATGATTTTCTACCAGATGATTGACGTCTTGATTATAGATGACATTCAGTTCCTTGCTAATAAAGCCAAGACACAAGAGATATTTTTCAATATATTCAACGAGCTTCACCAATCAGGAAAGCAGATCATCCTTACTTCAGATCGTCCTCCTAAGGACCTTCAGGATGTGGAGAATAGATTGATCTCAAGGTTTAAGTGGGGGCTCAGTGCAGATTTATCAGCACCTGATTTTGAAACCAGAATGGCCATCTTCGATAAGAAGGTTGAACACGAAGGCATCAACGTCAATGGTGACGTAGCAGAATTTATCTGTTATAACATCCAGAACAACATCAGAGAACTAGAAGGTGCGTTGATTTCTCTTATTGCTCAATCTACCCTTAACAGGAAGCACATAGATGTGACACTCGCTAAAGATGTCATCAAGCAATTCGTGTCTCAATCTAATAAGGAAATCAGCATTGAAAATATCAAGAAGCTGGTTGCTGACCACTTCAGTCTTCCTGTGGAAAAACTTCAAGGAAAAACAAGAAAAAGAGATGTGGTAATTGCTAGACAACTATCCATGTACCTCGCTAAAAATTATACAACAAGTTCCCTTAAGAACATCGGACAGAAATTCGGTAATAGAGATCACAGTACAGTGATCTATAGTCTTCAAGCTGTCAGAGACATGATGGACACGGATCTGATTTTTAAAGATACCGTACAGGAACTTGAGAAGAAAGTACAGATGAAGCTGTACGACTAATCCAATTTGCCAAAAATCGTTTTTATATAAAGAGGAGTTATGTTATATAATTCCTCTTATTTTTTTTCATGGTATCGCACCTATATACCTAGGCTATTTAGGGTTCATTATGTATACAATCTAGTGCATCTATCTTGGATCCACAATCTCTCCTTAATGGACTTAAACCTATACCTTATGGGCCCCATCATCCCCTTCCACTAGAAATTATTGCCATTAAAAATACGTTAAATCGATTCACGTGGGGAAAATATGATATAACTTAGCACACATATTAAATAAATCATACTATGCGTATTCTATATTCTCTATTGATACTTTCTATTTTTTTCTTGACTTCTTGTAAAGAGTCAGCAGATACCCACAGCACCATTGTTGATGGAGAAGTTAACTGGATGACCATAGACCAAGCAGATCAGCTAAAAGGAAAAACAGATAAGATATTCATGGTTGATGTATATACAGACTGGTGCGGTTGGTGTAAGGTTATGGATAAAAAGACCTTTACGGACACGGAAGTGCAGAACTACCTCGACGAGGGCTTCCACGCTGTAAAATTTGACGCTGAACAGAAAGCGCCTATCAACTTCGATGGCAATTCTTACGATTGGATTCCTACGGGTAGAAAAGGAGTTAATAAGTTGGCGTTTAAGTTATTGAGTGGCCGACTGAGTTACCCATCTATCGTTTTCTTAAATTCTAACTTAGAACCTATCCAAGTGGTTCCAGGATATAAAACACCTGTGCAGATGATGGAAGTATTAAAGACCATAAAAGCTAAAGCATAGAAAAGTTTTTCTTGCTATTTTACTTTTCACCCATTTTCTTCTTGGCTGCATCTCTATTTTTTTGATACATTTCTAGATCAGGAGCTTCTGCTATGGTGGCGAGTTCAACAGCCTTATCGTAATTTTCAAGAGATTTTTTGTTTTCTCCTATTGCTGCTAGCGATTCTGCGTAGCTATCATAGGCATTAGCAGAATCAGGACTTAGCATTTTATTGCTTCTGAATATGCACATAGCTAAATGTGGTTTCTTGTATTCCATCAAGAATTCATATCCTAGAGCATTGATGTCATATTCATTCAATATCCCAGCGTCTACACAGTCTACCATATGACTATGGACTTCCTCTTCTGAAACCTCTTTTTTATAAGTCACCAGCTTGCTGTGAAGCTTCATGAAAGTCTCTGTATTCTTCTTTCTGAGTGCTTCTCTATACGTCTTAGCTCCTTCCAGCGCCAGGGTAATGGCAGAATCTAGGGCTTCTTCCTGAGGCACCTTCATTTCAGGAACAACGCCTACACCTTCCCAGTTGGTCTGGGTGATGGGATTTATGGCACGGCCAGTGGGTATAAATACGTGCAAGCTATCATCAATCGTCATGGTGTTGCCTGGATTAGCTCCACCACCCGTAGTCTGACCTATAAGCGTGGCTCTTTTCTGAGTCTGCATGTTATAAGAGAACTCCTCTGCCCCTGAGAAAGTCCGACTACCCGTAATCACATATAGAGGAACATCGGGCATCTTCTTCCCTCCCACTTCATCTAGGGTCCAGAAATCAATGGTTCTATTGTCTTTTCTATAGTAAAGACTATTGAGGTGCACCTTCTCATCAAAGAAATAGCTGCATAGATATTGTACCATGGCTGGATCTCCTCCTCCATTCTGACTTAAATCAATGATTACAGCATCGGTGCGCTCAATCAGAGACATATATGCATCGGCTATGAGCTTCCCTTCGTGTACTCTTGCGAAACCAGATAATGAAAGATATCCGATGTTTCCCTTCATAACCTTGGCCTCCAGAAACCCTACATTGTACCACTTATATCTATCTAGCCCATCTAGTTTTTCTTCAATCATCCTTTGAGGTGTGTTTTCAGGAGCCTCATAAGCCTCGTTTTTCCGGATTCTCATGTGCTTATCGTGATTGATAGAACGTACGGCAGTAGTGAGCGCTTCAGCGAATTCTGTATGGGTTTTATGGCTAGAAAAATTTCCTGCCTCGAATTCTTTCAATAAATGATCTGAAGTTGCACTAGCCACTTCAGGAAAAACGTAGTGATCATTCATCAACTGATTCAACTTAAGAATTACATCCTTCTTATAAGAATCCGTTAATTTAGTATCCTGACACTGGCTCGGAACGTATGCAAGTATCATTACACATACAAGTAAAAAAATACTTTTTAGACTTTTCATTGTTAACAGCATTGATGGTAATGGAACAAATGTATGCTTCTCTTCAACAATAAAATTGTAAAAAAGTAAACCTATCTAGGATCGTACTGATTACTAAATCTTCTTGCGATATTGAAGTATTCTATTTTAATCAAATTGTGTTTTTCCTTGACATATCGAGTGGGCGTATGCTGAAGCGTAGCTTTAAAGTCTCGGATAAGATGAGATTGGTCATAGTAGCCTGCCTCATAAGACAGCATGGTAAAATTATCTTGGGGCCGGTCTTGCGCGAGTTGCAAGACATGATTCATCCGCCAGATCTGGCACATACTCTTTGGTTTAATCCCGATCTTATGCAGAAACTGTTTTCTCAGAGCTGTTTTACTGATGCTAAACGCTGCTAGGAGTTCATTGATTTTCAATGCCCCCTTACATTCCATGATGAAATTACACCTCGCACGGAGAGATTCGTCAATGGTCGCATCCTGAATTAAGAAGGCTGCTAAAAATTCATTAAGCACAGGTTGTACTTCTTCTAGAGGCAATATTATAGCTCGCTCTAGTAGCCTAGTATATTTTCTTACTTCGGAAAATACAGCTTCGATAGGATGTAGTGTATCTGTAAGATTATAAGCAGGCACCTTTAATAGATTGCTCAAGGCAAATGGCTTAATCCGAACACCACGAACGGAAAATGCGGTCGTCTTTCTTAAGTACATAGAAGTATGTCTCAGTCCACAGAAATACACGCCGCTATCAAGGGAAATCCATCTGTTTTCATAGCCTACCTTCATATGGCAACTATCGTCTAAAATAAGAAGATTAAATGTGCACGTCGGAAGCAACAACTCTAAAACATGTACTCCTTCCTCTTCTTGAGATGACACCTCCCAGTAGCTCTCTACATGCCTAGAAAGACTAGGGTCTGGTAAGCGTTCTTTATAACCAGGAAGTCCATATACCATAATGCGTTTAATTGCCTATCTATGTTGATTCCCAATTTATCCATTTAGTTGCATAAAGAGGTAAATAAAAAGTTATATATCTTATTTTCTTGCTTAGGACTTCTTATCGCAATGGATTGATGTTCAAGTTAATTTAGGACTGACAGGTCTGATTAAAATCAATAATCCAGTAAACTACTCATTCGTTTGTGGGCATAAAAAAAGACACATCATATGATGTGTCTTCGTAAGTAGCCCGTAGGGGATTCGAACCCCTGCTACCAGGATGAAAACCTGGCGTCCTAACCCCTAGACGAACGGGCCAAAAAAACGCTTTTCTATAAAAGCAACGCAAATATATGACGTTTGCTAATAATTCAAAACAAAACCAATTTTTTTTCACTTCTGTCACGAATCTATTCTACTCCTCTTACATAATGAGTAAATATCTCTTCTTGCGTATCTCCTTGTTTTGGGAGCTTCAATTGTGCTTGGACAACTTGTTTCTCTTCTCTATTAATCAACTGATAACCAGAGATTTCTTCTGCCCTGATCCGTACGAATGCCAGTTCGTCACTGGTTGTTAATTCCCAATTATAGTCCGCAGAAATCTCTGGATACTGTGATCCATAATTCTTGTCAACCGTAACATAGGGAATCCTATATCGCATGATCTGATCCTGTAAAAAATGAAAATGCCTATATGCAATGAGAATATATGCTTCGTCTCGGCCTACAGAAGTATCATCAAGCATCTGGTCGATGGTAAGTGTCATGGAAAGTGCTGGCATAGGATTTAGTTCATAGACCTCTACTTTATTTTCCGCTGGGAATACGCGAAGCTGCACAGGAAATACGAAAATTGATCCATCGGTGTAAAAGAGTTTTCTCTCTATGTCTAAGGTGTAAGGATCCGAATGGTTGTTTTCTACTTTAAAACCTCGAGTTGCCTGAGGTAAGGTCACTTGCTTATACACCAGTCGCTTGTCCTTCTTAGTATATCTTCCGAGAACTTCCCTGTAGGGCTTGTTCTGATCCGTCGTAAAGAACTTAGCTTCTACATATACTTTATCCGTATCAAAATTGTCCTTATTTATAACCTTGCTGAGGTTAAACATCTCATCGTTTATCTCATTGATGGTGAAGTGCTTATTGGTCTGAATATAAGCATGAAAAAGAGGGACGTTATCGTATTCAGAATAATGCTCGGTACTTACGATAGATGCCTTTCTTCTCTGTTCTATCTGCTGCTTACTTAATACCCTATTTTCTTTAAAGGTCTTCATTTTCTTCTCATACGCCCTATACTCTTTCTCATACTTTTCTGATGCTGACTCACTTCGAGCATTCAGATACAAGATGCCACTGATGATCCCTACTGCGGCTATAAGTGCCAGGATGCCCCATAAAATGATTCCTGAATTGCTATTAGAAAACGATATTGCGTCCAGCCTTTTAGTGATATCATGAGCAATCTCCTTGGCACTTTTATCACCAGAAATCTGATGACTGATTAACATGGCCTTTTTTATACTCTTAGCGTGTTGTGCCTTCCCTGGATGCTTAGTTGCTTTCTTTAAATCGAGTCTTAAGTATTGATTAGAGCCCCACTCGTTTAACATCTCACCGTAGAAGTTCTTAACAGCACTTACATCCGTAGGTATAAG
>CAZFJO010000008.1:0-25731 GCA_964518915.1 uncultured Saprospiraceae bacterium | reverse complement strand
TTAGAGACCCATGAATCATAGATATCTATGGTTCTCATTGCTTTTCCCAACGATGCTCCTTCTACTACCCCATTTTCAAAAAAATCAAGCAATACTGGATGTGCATATATTTTATGATGGAGTTCAGGATTAGAAGTATACATTTTTATCGAATCCTCTAGTTCCTTCGCATTCTTGAAGGCGGCAGTCAGGTTGTCTTCTGACGAGAAAAATCTATTGAGCAGATTCTTTGCGTCACTTACATTTTTCTCAATTGGTAATTCTGGATTTAGAAAACGTACTAAGTTGGTATAGGGTGGCATAGCTATTCTTCAATGGTTACACTTCCCAAGATAGTAATCTCTCCATTATTTTCATTCTTCATTTCATCCATAGCACCATTCTTGACAATTGTGCAATCTTGAAGTATAAGGCGTGCTCCTACTCCACTGTTGTATACTTGCGATTTCATCCCTGATGCACCATTTTCTCGGATGATACAATGCTGTAACCTCAACCATCCTTTATTGTAGATACCACCGCCTAAATCAGGCCCCATCACATCCGTGCTGCCTTCTGATATGGTAAATCCATCTACGATCAGACCTGGATTCAGAACCTCTGTCCTAAGCACATGGTATATATTATCATCAACAGCATCTGTTCCTATGCCTCCTGACAAGGTTGTATTGAACAAAACAGGATTTCTGTCATTCAGATCTGCCTCTTGTACCGAAGAAGGAAACCCACCGATTAATTTTATAGGTCTGTTTAGCCTGAATCCCATAGATCTATCAGCAATGGTATTGGGGATATAATTGCCTTCTCGCACCCATACCTCGGTTATGTTTTGGCATCTATCTGCATAATGAAGGGCACTGTTTAACGAGGTAAATGCATCCGTCCACGTAGCTCCGTTATTCAAGCCTGAAGCCCCCAGGTCGACATAAACAATGGTGTCTGTACCACAGGGCCCAGCTATAAGTTTGTCAGAATACACGCCGTACGATCGGGCGTCAATCTTGATGTTTACTTTGCCATCCATTTGCACAACAGTGCTAAAAAGAGCAGACTTACCCGTTATATCATACAAGACATCTCCAGGGTTAAATATCCCTGAAACATCCACCCAAGCATCGAGCGCCTCTCCAGCATAATTGATGGCGGATAATGTATTATTATCCGATCCACTGCCACCATCTTGAGAAGAAAATATCAACGATGTTTCAGGAAAACCTGTGGTATACGTAACAGCGGTTGAACCAAAAGCACTCAGATAGCTGATACTAGGTGATCCTAATATGTAATCTCTCTGTATAGATATAAGGTTATCGATGTCCGTCTTAAGCGGAGGCGTAGTTCCATGAGGAATACTTGTTCCATAATAGTCAGGATAAAAAATAGAAGGTACGCCTACTTGGTTGTTGAGCAACACATATGCATACCCCAGTATAGGGTCGTTGTCCACGGGCTGAAATTCATCTCTAAAATCATGGTTGTTAACGAAAGTGACAACGTTGAATCCAGATCCACTGGCTCCATCCACAATCCCAGATTGAAATACATTTCTTACATCGAAGCCAAATGAGTCTGAAGATTTCTCAAGCGCATCCCTTAGTCCAAAATCAAATATCTTAGGCTTGATGGAAGCATTGGCAGAAGCAGTCATGCTGCCAGTCACGTTATCGATCCAGCCTTTAAGAAGGAAAGGGTTACTGTCGAAGAATTCTCCTACCACCATATCAGGATTTTTTCCTTCTGCGTGTAATTCGTTCAATAACTCACCGACGAAAGAGGGGTCGAAATGCTTAATGGCATCCATTCTATAACCTCGTATTCCTGCATCTTCCCACAGCCACTTAGACCATTCAATAAGCGTGTCTTTCGTAGTCTGTACGTTCTGATCATAGTCGTAGAAAAACCACATCCCATCGTGGTCACCACTTAAGGTAGTAGGGTTTCCGTTGGGCTTGAAATTCTGATAATTCATTCCTCCTCTACCGGAAGGAAGTCCAGTGAAATCCGTAAAGGTTTCATATCTAAGTTCGTCTATGATGTCTTTGCTTCCATCCCATATTCCGTAGAATCGATGATCAGAATAGTCACCATTGGGATTGGTAAGGTAGATATAAAGGGTATCTCCTGCTGCATCGAAATCTGAAGCCTGTATTGCCAGCGCATACTCATCCGTTGTGCATCCACCATTGTCGAGGGTAGCTTCTATGTCTACACCTAGGGTAATAATGTTATTCCCTTCAGCGCAATCGCCTCCTCCATTGGGTTCTACTTCTGACTCAGCAGGTAGACCGGCGAAACCTGTTGTCTTGGTTTCCATATATACTCTATATGGTCGATTGTAAAACCCTGCGTTTCCAGAAGCCGAGGATAGTTTAAAATAATAGGTACCTGCACCATTTCCTGTAGTTCCTCCCAGCGGTAGAATACATCTGTATCGATCTGATGGGAAGGGAGCTTCTCCACTGTTTCCATTGTAATTTTCTATCCATCCCTCAACAGCTGGATTGATTTCTGGGCTTCCTCCATCGCGATGATTGTACACAACATCCGCCACGGACTTTATGCCTTGCGCATTCATCTTAGTGATAAGCGCATCTAGCTGTGCTCGACTTCCAAATCCTGTGGCACCTCCTCCGAACTCACCTAAGTCGTATAAATCCTTCGGATCATAACCGTTGCTTCCATTCCCGAAGCTTGCTCTAGACAAAGGAGGCAACCAGATATGCGTAAACCCTGCTGTGGCTAGATCTTGAACTCGATTATCTAAGGTGTCCACCCATGATGCACCGTCTACAGTCTTAGGGTAGTCCCAGTACCATCCTTGCAACATTACTTGCTGTGCGTGCGAAAACACATTAAAAGAGACCACCAAAAATAATACTAAAATGATGCGAAATTTCATTACTTTGTTTTACTTTGTGTCAGTTCGACACTATTTAATTACAAAAGAACTAAATTCCTCAGATAACCAGCGTATTTTTTAGAACAATTAACACTGAATATGAGACGAATAATTTACACGCTATCATTGTCAATTTTTATTTTCAACTCAAGCTTTGGGGCAGCAGGTATATTTCAAGACTTTGTTGCGGCCAGTGTCAACGCGGCTTCTTCAAGCTTTTTAGCAGGTGGAGCCAATGCGTTTGGTTCTCCCACTTTCCAGGGCACCGACTATGGAAGTCTAAACTCTCTTATTGTCGGAGGTGAAATTCAGAGTTTTAAAAACAATGGTACAGATGTGACCAGCGCGACGTTATTTTATAGAGTTTACCCTACTGGTTCTGCCGGCGGAGCATTTATTCCTCTCAACCTTCCTTTCGATTCAAATTTAGGCCCTCCTGGTGATCAGAAATGGTTAAACAACCCCGATGCCGGAGGAGGAGTAGAAGTGGCTGCAGCGCTGACACCAGGAGACTACACCCTAGAAGTTTACTGGGAGATTTCAACCAATGGCACGGATGCTGCCCCTACGATTACGGAAAACAATGGTGGAGCGAACTATCAAGCTACTTTTACCAGAGAAGCTGTAGCCCCAGTTATCCTATCTTCATTTTCTGGAATACAAGACAGAAATGTGATCCTATTAAACTGGGAAGTAGCGTCTGAAGTCAATCATGACTATTACGAAATTTTTAGAAGCAGCGATAATTACGCGTGGACCAGTATAGGCAGCGTTTCTGGAAAATTCGGAAGGGCACAATCTTCTAAGCAATACAGCTTTAGTGACAACAATCCTCTGATAGGAAAGAGCCTTTATGAATTGAGGCAGTACGACATAGACGGAACAGAAACTCGATTAGATAAAATAGAAATAGCCTATGATCACAACCTAAGTTCTATTCCTAATCTTATACAAGATGAACTGACCCTACCAGCTAATCTATCTGCTTTTCTTTATGATATATCTGGTCACCTCTTATGGAAAAACCAGACCGATGGATCAGATGTCTCAGGTCTTAAAAGCGGATTGTACATCCTCACCATTGAAAACGGTGAAAAGACTAAAAATAGTTATCGCATAATCAAGCAATAACGAAAACCCACTTTAACATCGGGTAATGGCATACGTGCGGTTACCCGGTTTTTATTTAGAACTACTTGTTCTAAGCAGCCTTCACCGGAAACTTCTTTCCTCCATACTCTATAACGTCTAGAATTTCTGGCTGAAGATACAGTTCATCGAACAACATCTGATGGACGACGTCCTGGTGCATGACAAGCAACTTGTATAAAGCCCTTGCTTCGTAGGTATGGGTACCATCACTTTCCGCAATTCCATCTTCGTTGATACTTAATCCATCTATAGTAAGTTTCGGAACATCCTTGTAAACGACGAATTTAGTTTTCATGATTCATACTGTTAGTTATATATATAACTACACTGAGCATCATTATGTTAGATATGCAATATTATAAATATGTTAAATGTCGGCTTCATTCCCTTCACACAATCAGCCATTTATGCCCTCTTTCTGCTTAAAGCAAATGCGCTGGCAACACTTAAATCAGAGATAACCTATTGTTAATCAGCCACTAAAGTCGATCGACTATGAAGGTTATCTGTATGTTAATAAAATATGCTATCAGAATGCTTCAGAAAAACCAAATACAATAATACAATGCCTAACCAGCGGTTAGCAAGAAAGCAACTACCTTTGCACAATGAGAAAAATACATGCTTACGATTTAGTGATTTTCGATTGTGACGGAACACTGGTAGACACCGAGGTTATAACGGCAGAAATCCTTGTGCAGATGATGGAAGAAATCGGCATCCCGATGACCCATGAAGAATGTGAACAGCATTTTATCGGAAAAAACATGGACGCAATCACCACACATATCCAATCTCAGTTGCCAAGCAATGCTTCGTTTGACCCACTTACATTTGAAAAAGACTATAGGCAGCGTATGAAAATCAAGTGCGAAGAAGCCCTTGTGCCACTTCCTGGAGCAATGGACTTAGTTGAATCCGTTCCATGCGAAACATGTATTGCCTCTAATGGCCCCAGAGAAAAAATGAAGGTGACACTTGCCATTACAGGGTTAGACACTTTCTTCCCAGAAGAGAAAGTCTTCTCGGCGTATGACAGAAAGATATGGAAACCAGATCCTGATCTT
Organism: uncultured Saprospiraceae bacterium; assembly: GCA_964518915.1. Lineage (GTDB taxonomy): Bacteria > Bacteroidota > Bacteroidia > Chitinophagales > Saprospiraceae > JABDLO01. The sequence goes on along the minus strand of CAZFJO010000008.1, from coordinate 20,613 downwards.
TTCATATCCACGGCTGAGAACTTTAACATTCCTCCTGAAAAATGCTTGGTTATCGAAGACACCATCCATGGAGTTATCGCGGCACAGAAAGCAGGAATGGATGTCGTTGCCGTAAACGCGCATAACCACAAGGATGAGATAGAAGCCAGTGAGACACCCCTCTTTAGTGATTTATTTCAAGTGAAGGAATACCTCTTTGATTCGGAATAGATGCGGTATCCTGGAACTCTGCATTTTTTAAGGTAGTTTCCATGGTTTTCGTCTTTCCTTTAGCCTTTTCTATAGCAGAATGCGCCTCTAGAATCTTCTTCTCCGTTTTCTCTAGATAGATAGAAAAATTACCTAATTCCGTTCTTACCTGAGTCAATATCTCCCATACTTCAGCAGACCGCTCTTGAATCGCAATCGTCCTGAACCCGAGTTGCAGACTATTGAGTAAGGCTGCGAAATTACTGGGTCCACATACCATTACTTTCAACTCATGAAACAAGTAATCGTGCAAGCCTTCCAGTCGGATCACTTCTGCATACAACCCTTCTGTAGGCAAGAATAGAATGCCGAAATCAGTCGTGTACGGTGGATGAATATACTTATCTCGGATGTCTCGAGCCATAAGGATTACCGCTTGCTTCAGTGCTTTGGCTTTTCTCTCGACCTCTTTCTTATCGCCCGACTCATAACTGACAATCAGTTGTTCATACTTGTCAAGGGGAAACTTAGCATCTACAGGCAGCCATACAGATTTGCCATTTTTATCCGGCATCTTAATCGCATATTCAACGTGATTGTCTCTATGCGGATGAGGCTTCACATTCTTGCCATACTGGTGTGTGCTCAACAATTGATCTATAATGTTGCCTAGCTGTACTTCTCCGAGTACACCTCGGGTTTTAACATTACCCAGGACTTTCTTTAAATCCCCTACCCCTTTACTCAACACCTGCATTTCTCCGAGTCCTTGCTCTACTTTAGAAAGAGAATTCTGGACCAAGGTAAAAGAAGCCCCTAATCGCTCGTCTAGTGTTTTCGATAATTTATCGTCAACAAGAAATCGGATCTGATCCATCTGCTTGTCTATGGTTACCTCTCCTTCTTTCAACTTGTCGTTGATATCTCCAGATATGTGACTGAGCTGGGTGAAGATATCCTGCTTCAGTTGATGCAATTGATTCTGATAGTTTTCAAACATCTGATTCTGCATCGTAAAAAATGGCAACAGGGAATCAACTGAAGCTTCCTTTTTCGTCTCTTTGGCAAGCTTAAATACTTGCCATAATATGATTAGTAGGATACAAAATAGGATGAGCCATAAGGCCATGGAGCCTAGCTCAGGAATGTTGTTCTTGGGAAACATATTAAACATTATTATAATATGAAGATAGGGCTTTTAATTGACATCGCCTACTTACAGCTAGCCGACAATAACGTTAGTATAACAACGCAGCATGATAATTATTCGTATTTTTAAATGAATGAAGAAAGTATACACTGTCATATTTTTATTTTTTCTCTCATATATGAGTGGTTATGCTCAGGAGAAAATCCAAGTGATTTTCTTCCTACTGGACGATTGTACCATCTGTGAATCGTATACAATTAAGATCAATGAGCTACACGCCGAGCATGGAGAAACATTTGATTTTATAGGTTACTTCCCTAATTTCAGCAGTAAGAAAAAGAAGATCGAGGCCTTCAAGAATAGGTATAACATAGGATTTCCATTGAAGACAGATTACTTCCATAAGCAAGTAGATCGATTCGACATCAAGGTTACGCCGGAAGTTATCGTCTACAATCCTGAAGAAAACCACATCTACTATAAAGGAAGGATAGACAATGAGTTCGTAAGGATAGGCAAGCGAAGACAGGTAGTAACCACATCCGAATTAAGTGATGTTCTTGCTTCGTTGGGCAATGGTGATTTACGTACCTTTGAATCAACAGAGTCGATCGGCTGTTTTATCAATAAAAATGATCCATTAAAAAATATAAAATGAAAGGAACAACCACCCTTCTATTCGTTTTTTTAGCATGGGCTTCTACACAGGCACAAGAAGTTACCTTTAACAAGGACATCGCTCCGATCATATATGACAAGTGTGCGAGTTGTCATCGTCCAGGCGAGATCGGTCCGTTTCCGCTGACGAACTTTCAAGAAGTGAAGGAAAAATCTTCAACGATAAAGTATGTTACTGGTATCCGATTCATGCCTCCATGGAAGCCTGACACAGAATACAACCACCTTCTGGGTGAAACAGCCTTGACACAAGACGAAATAGATATGATCGCTGAGTGGGTGGACGGTGGCGCTCCAGAAGGAACAGGAGCCATTACACCTTTCCCAGAATTCCCTGATGGATCTTTACTAGGAGAACCAGATCTGGTTCTAGAATTCCCGGAGGCACACCTACACGTAGGGAACAACCGCGATGAATACAGGTACTTCGTTCTTCCTACAGGGCTGACAGAAGATAAGGTCGTGAAGGCCATTGAATTGCGCCCAGGAAACGGGAAGATTGTCCACCACTGCTTGTTCTTCGAAGATGTAGGAGGAAGGGCCGCGAGGGCCGATGCAGCAACACCAGAGATGGGCTTCGATGCATTTAACAACAATTCTGGCTTCGGTATTGAACAAGTTTTAACCACAACACAATATCCCGGTTATGTCCCAGGACAGAAACCTCGATTATATCCAGACGGATTCGGACAGACGCTCTCGGCAGGCTCGGACCTAGTCTTACAGATGCACTATGCTCCCTGGCCCGTAGATGAATATGATCAATCGACCGTCAATATCTTTTTTGCCGATGAAGACGAAGTTGTCGATCGATTTATAGAAGATCATGTCATGGTTCCACTTCCAGGAGTCCTGATTAATGGCCCCTTCATCATTCCTGCCAATACGACTAGACGGTTCCATGGTGTATGGACTGTCCCTAGAGACATAAGCCTCGTAGGACTGTCTCCACACATGCACTTACTTGGACAAGACTGGGAGGTCTTTCTCCGTGACGACCAAGGAAATGAAACCCCCTTGATCTCTATTCCTGAGTGGGATTTCAACTGGCAAGGAATGTATTATTTCAATCGACTTGTCGTCGCTAAGAAGGGATGGGAAATTCACGCATCTGCCAGCTACGACAATACAAGCGAGAACCCTTCTAACCCGAGCAATCCTCCTAGGTTTGTGACATGGGGAGAAGGAACAACAGATGAGATGTATTACTTACCACTCATCTACTCAGCATATAAATCTGGAGATGAGAACATCGTCTTCGATTCGACGTATATAGATCTACAACCAGAAATCCCTGTGGATGAAGACATCCTATATGGCTTCCAACCTAATATAGTTTCTAGTGGATTGCACAATGTGCAATTTGGACTTGTGCAAGGCAAGCCAGTAACCCTTTCCATCTATGATGTTTCAGGAAGAAAAGTGAGAACCCTGCGCAACAATGAATTTTTCAACGCGGGCCCACACACAGTCACCTTTAATACTTCTAGCCTAGCTGCTGGAATTCATTATCTACACTTGTCAGGTGAAGGAACCTTGGTTTCTGAAAAATTCATCAAAGTCGACTAGGACTTACTGATCATATGATATTGTCGAATTCATCCTCCGGATGCGCAGAAAGTAGGCCTTGGTATCTATTCTTCTGCATAAGGGAGAATATATGATCTACCTCAAGATAAAGTGCTTCTGTAAGAAAGGACTTTACATCTTCTACCGTCGCGATACCTGCCCCGTCTCTAAACTTGTAAGTCTGTTCCAGCAAGTTCTTTTCTAGTTTTACCGACAACTTTCCGTTCATCTGGAATACGGTAACCTTAAATTCTGGATGTGGGATTTCAGCTATTATTCTCATCGTACTCTTTTAATATGGATTGTGACAGGGTTTTGTATATTTTCTTGAGTTGGGGTGATTTACTTAGGGTTTTAATATGACCATGGATGACATTCATGTCTCCACGTCGCGCAGGGCCAGTCTGTGCATCTCTAGGCTTCATGGATTTAGATTTCAGTATGGTTTCTTCTATAAGGGGATATAGATGTTCTACTTTCAATCCATGCTGATCAAGGTAATTATCAGAAACATAGATGAGGTGGTTGATAAAGTTGTTCAATATAACTGCAGCTAAGTGAAGTCTCCCTCTATCCTCATCACTGATCACCTCAACTTCATCGCTATAATTGCTAGCTAGTTTTTCTAGCATAGCTGTAGACTGCTCATGATTCCCTGTAATAAAAAAAGGAACCTTAGAAAACTCGATTTTTCTACTTTTACTAAAAGTCTGCAAGGGATAGAAACTCCCATAATTACTTCCTACCCTACCTAATTCATCTGTTGAAACCGATCCTGCAGTATGGGCTATCACGCCTTTATAGGATTCCTTGAAAGCCGCAACAATAGCTCCTACGACACTGGATATAGCGTCATCTGAGACAGCGATGATGATGTAATCACTCTGCTTTAATTTTTTCAAGCTACTTGTAGCAACCCCACCTACTTGTAACGCCAGTTTTCTACCCGACGCAATGGAGCGGGTATAGATGAATTGAATACTGAATTTCTTTTTATCCAGATGGTGCGATAGATGGTGTGCAACATTACCCGCACCTATGAATGATACCGTTGGCTTTTTTCTAGCCATCTATACGCGCTTTACGGCTGCCCATCCGAGCAATCATAGACCAGAAAAATCCTACCATCATCAGAACAGAGCCTAACCAGAATAAATTAATCCCTGGAAATACACGGGCTTCCATGTATATCCAATCGTCTCTTACAGCTTCTTCTGTAAGTTCTATCGGATACAATACATCATCCGTACTGCCTTCTGAGGCCATCATGAAAGTAAAGGTTTCTTCTGCTGGGTTTATCTGAACGAACCGCACATGGATGCCCGTTTCTGGTACATACTCATTGAAGTGCATCGGCTTTTCGTCTCTTATCAAGAATATCGGTTCTACCGTATACGCCTGATCTATAGAAAGAACTGCTGAAACAGCAATGTCATTTTCTTGAGGTTCGTAATTTCTCTGTGTGGGTTCCTTATTAAATCCAGTAAGCGTAACCGCATGACCATCGATCTCTATGGTCTCCCCTGTCTTTAGGACGTATGTCTGATAATCAAGATCAATCTGTCTTTCTAACCAATTGTTCATCAATGAATCATTGAGTTTCACCTTGATGTTAAATGGATTGATTAAATCCGGTATCGTAATAATCAACGATTTATCAAGGGTCAACACAGGGTAAGCATAAAAAGAAGTGTCGAATTTTTCATCGTAAAAAGACAAGACGGTTTCAATTGCGAAATCGCTATTTTCTTTTTTAAACTTAGGGTTCTGCGGAGCGAAGTTGACCGATTCAAGCTTGCCTATATACCGTTCTGTATGGAAGGTGTCACCTACCGCAACCGGAAATCTCTTATACACAGTTGAATCCTCTATTTCCTTAGCTAGCGCCGCATCCCTTAACGATGGTGGAGCGCCTTCTACACTTACGAATATATCGCGATTAACATAATGCCTGGTATCTGGAACCCTGGCAATCATTTCAGTCATATCAAGGGTCATCAATCCTGCAGGGGTCAGACTAAACTCATCTACCTTATCCCCTTTTTCATCCTGTTTCCAGAAGTCAAGCTCAAATGTCCTCGTGTTTCCTTCCAAAACATTGGATCGATAATTAACCCAATATCCATCTTTGAGAGGAAGGGGTATGTCTTTATATAAAAGCACTTTATCCTGCAAGTCCTCATCCTGAACAATGCCTTTCTGACCAAATGGGTCATTGGATATATGGTACTTATTCAATCCACTCGTCAATACACCTATTATCATCAGTGCGAATCCTCCATGAGATATAGCTGCTGCAGCCATCCGTACATTTGCCTTGAGCGAACTAATCAGATAATATAGATTAGAAAATAAAGCAAAAAACAGGCATACACTCAACAGGGCGTACTGCCATCCTTTATAGTCTATCCACATAGACAACAGGTATGAAGCTATGATGGCCAGGACAAGAGAAGTCCCTATAGAAAGAAACAACTTACGCGCTCGCTGTCCTTTTAAAGCCTTCATCCGATACTGGAAGAAAATGATACTTCCCGATAGCAGACTTATGAAGACCGCTATCCACAGTTGATATTTATTATAGTGACTGACTGGATCCTTGATCACCATTCCTTTAAATTCTGGGTCAAAAATCTGAACCACCTTGTTATACACAGGCAGTGAAGTGGCTCCTATGATCAGAACCACAGCAAAAAGTAAAACCAGCGATCCGATATACATCCAGAATTCTCGACTATAGATACTTTCTTCTCGTTTAGGCTCTGGAATTTTCTTGTAGTTGTAGAAAAAGTACCCGAAACCCAGTAATATGAAAAACCCAACAAACATCAACAGTTGAGATTCTAATCCTAGATCTGTGAATGCATGTACGGATGTATCTCCGAGAATACCACTCCTTGTCAAGAAGGTAGAATATATGATGAGGATAAAGGCCAGTATATATAGAAAGAAAGTGGATCTTATCGAGTATCCAGTATGCTGTGCAATCAGATGGGTATGTACACCCGCAACCAAAGCAATCCATGGTACTAAGCTGCTATTCTCGACTGGATCCCATGCCCAGTATCCGCCGAATGTGAGTGCTTCATATGCCCATGCGCCTCCCATCAAGATGCCTATGCCCAGGATGCCTCCTGAAAACAAAGCCCAACTCAGCGCCGGCTTCATCCAGGTGTTGTCTCCCTTATTATAGATGGCTGCCATCGACCAAGCGAATGGAATCGTCAAAGAAGCAAATCCAAGAAATACTACCGGCGGATGTATTGTCATCCAGTAATTCTGTAGCAAGGCATTCAGTCCTCTACCCTCTATCAGGCTGAGGTAGTCGGCATTGGCAAAAATGGGTGCCTCTTGCATTTCTCTTAATAAGACAACTGGATTGACTCCTATTTTTTCTGAGATATCTCCTATCTCTATGTGCAATCCGAGAATCATAGAACTGATAAAAACCTCTACCAGTGCCACAATCATAAGTACCGATGACTCCCACTTTCCTCCTCGCAGAATAAGAATGAAGCCCAGTATGATGTGCCAGAACATCCACAGCATAAAACTGCCCTCCTGGCCTTCCCAGAAAGCTGAGAGGATATACTGTTTAGGTAAGGCATCATTGACATGCTGGTATACATAAGAATACTCATACATCTGACTGCCCATGGCATAAAACAACATGGCGATAATCGTAATAATAGAGAAGCCGTGCACAACGTAGCCTATCCTTCCTAGATTCCTCCAGGAAGATATCTCATCATGCTTCTTAATGAATGAAGCGTCTTTATAGTAAGCATATGCAGAAAACGCTGCTCCTATAAATGCCAATACCGTTAAGAATTGTCCCAGGTGGTGAATCCATAGTGTTTCACCTATATATTGAATTTCCTCCATAGGGTCTAGGAAGCGTCTCTTAAGATTAGTTCTTCATCCTTATACTTAGAAGGACATTTCAAGTTTACATCGTGAGCTACGAAATCCTCGCCTTCCAGCTGGCCCGTCAGGGTTACCTTTTCTGCCATCTCGAATTCTTGTGGCTTCGGTAGTTTAAGTCTTACCTTTTTTATCTCACCATTTTCATCCTTTAGATAGAACGTAGTCAGATTGATATCTACTTCAGGAAGCCAGACGATGTCTCTGTCTTTTACCAATTCTCCTACAATTTTTACACTCCCGTCAGCTGCCGCAGCAGACTTAAATGTTGCGTACGTACTTACATCTTTAGAGGCTGTAAGTAGGATCGTAATCGAAACGGTTATTAAGAGTAGCGCGATGATGTGGATCTTTTTCATAACTCTTATTATTTATAGGGTTAAAAGTAAGCATATATAAAACGCTAAGTACATACGAAACATTTCTTTAGACTGTTTCTAAATAAGTGTAATCGTCTAATTTACAACAAGATCGTAGCTTTCTACCGATTATAAGACAATAAAGTAGAAGGATTAACTTATTTTTTAGGATCATGTCAATAGGTAAAAATTATATTTGTCTCCTCTATGCTAGGAAGTAAACACATCGTAAGAATCAGAGATGCCCGTATTATGAATGGAAACCACTCCGTGCTAGAGGGGTTGAATTTCGAATTGTACGAAGCAGAATTCTGTTACGTCATCGGTTCTAGTGGGAGTGGTAAAACCACATTTCTAAAGGCTCTGTACGGTGACCTAGCCATACTGGAAGGGCAAGCCTCGATACTTGATCGTGATATGACTCGGATAGAGAGGAATGAAATTCCTGAACTGCGTAGAGAGATCGGTATGATCTTCCAGGATTTTAAGTTGTTTCAGAACTGGTCAGTACGAGAGAACTTATCTTTTATACTTAAGGCAACCGACTGGAAGTCTGACCAAGAAATAGAGACCAGGATCGGCGAAGTATTGCAGCAGGTAAGTCTTGAAAATAAAATAGAAGAAAAGGTATTTCAACTTTCGGGAGGAGAGCAACAACGATTAGCCATCGCTCGATCTATCCTTAACAAGCCCCAGTTGCTTATCGCCGATGAACCCACAGGGAATCTTGATCCTGAATCCGCAGACAACATTATGCAATTGCTGAGAACACTCGCTTCTAGCATCAAGATGGCCGTAATATTCGCGACGCATGACCAGCGGATTATAGAAAAATTTCCGGCAAGGAAATTTTTATGCCGAGAGAAGGGACTGATAGAGGTTTAATGCCCTAGGTAAGATCCCCTGATTTTCGAAGAAGAGCAAACGCTGATTGCTGCACAAAATGATGTCGTCAGAGAAACTTGAGATAAGCAGGTATCGCTTAAGAAAAGCCATGCTCAATAATTGACCTTTTCCTCTTCTAAACCATAGCAAAGTGATGCTTTTTTTAGCCCAAAAATCCTACCCTCAAGTGCTTCATAATTAGCGTATAAGTCACCATTTTTCCTGAATGCTTGCTGCATCCCTTCTTCTCTACCCATGTTTAGGTTCAACTTCTTATACAATTCTCCAGAAGTATACCAGAGCAATTGCTCACCGTGTAACTTCCCCAGATGATAATTTAATTGCGAAACCAGAACATGGCTTGTATCGGGTGACCACAGTTTCTTCTCTCCATGCAGTTTTCCATTGTGATAATTAGCTTCTGACTTTAAGAGACCATCGGCGTACCACTCTATACTTTGATTCTGTTTCTTTCCATTCATCAAGCTAAACTTCTCTTTCAATACGTCGCCTTTATAATAACGCTCGGCATGGCCTGAATACAATTGCCCATCTAACGTCCATTGCGAAACCTTATTATTATACACTAACAATGAATCGTGGATGGTAATATCTGGTATTTCAACTTTAGCAATCTCTGGATTAGGAATGGAAGAACCAGGTGGCTTTTCCTTTTCAGAACAGCTTACAAGTAGTAAGACGATCACACATATTGAAAAAATATTGTTCACTATAAAAAATGAATTTAGAGCACTCATCTTAAATTAAGAAACCTAATTTAAGATGAGTTGCTGCTGTAAAATAAAGGTCTAAATCATTTACATAAAGGCATTCGGAGTACCTTTTAAATCTACACCAAATAATACGATGAAAGATCCTGTATAAATTTCATTAATGATGTGATAATGATAAACTTCCTCTCCATTACTATGAGGCGTCACTCCGAAATGACCTCCAGACTCGTCTAGGTCAGTAGGATAAGTATCGTCCATTTCTCTTCTACCATATAGTAAAAATCCATCTTGCATGATGCCTACTAATTTTTCATCATCATGCGACAGGAGTGTGTTTTCATCTACATCAGCAGCTTCTAGGTGGTAGTGATAACCTGTCGGCCCCATATGTCCACCCGCATAGTCAAATCCCGACGCAACATTTGCAGACAATGCAATGTTAGGTCCTTCTTCATCATTAAATATAGGTGCTCCTGATATCGCGATGCCTATGGCTCCTAAGCCAGTTGCGGAGCTACTTGAAGCAATCTCTGGTGAGGCAGGAACAGTCAGCGTATATGTTCTTTCTCCTATTTTTCCAGGAGACATCTGATCTGGGTTAGCAACAATCGGTTCTATGAATAAGCTATTCGCTTCGTCATAATAAGGGGACGTATGATTAGGTAAGGCAATCGACACTATGGTTATCTCATCGCCATCAAAGGATATGGAAACAGATGCTTCGTTAAATTCATCAAAAGCAGATACCGGCGTAGCAATCACATTGCCTTCTGTATCGTCTGTATCAGAATTATTGTCAACAAAACCATCCGGCTGATCACATGACGACTCACTAACATCTGGGTTACCTCGCCCATCACCATCTGCATCTTCGTACCAGGTGGTTTCTGTGCACATTTCATCGTCGTCAGCACATGATGTTATTAAAACAAACACTCCTATTAAGAGTAAAATTGAGTATGCTAAATACTTCATTCTTAATTTTTTTATTTTCTAAAATAGTATATTTAGTTACTTAGACTACACAGATATTCATTTCCTGCGCTCGACATCCATTTTTATTTAAAAAAAATCGAACGGGTGACATCTTGAATATACTAATGCTCTGTGAGAGCACTTAGATTGCATGCATTTAGGAGTCTGAAAAACGATGTTTCATGAGAATAAGACAGCTGATCTACTGCTTATTGTGAATGTCGATCTAGACCAATTAGGGAAGGAAAAGTAGGAAAGGGACAATTAGTTGCAAAAAAAAAAAGCGCTCTTTCGGAGCGCTTCTCTTTATGTTCATATGGGACTGTCAGTCTATTTCTGGTATCCCGGTATCTTCGAATTTCTTTCCATTCCAGCAACCTAACCACTCGCACTGTTTTCCGACTTTCAGGTAAGAATGAAAAGATAATGCCGCTTCCATCTTGCTGTTTCGATAGATAATGATCGAACTAGGACCTGCATTCTTTATATTAAAGTAATACTTCTCCTTCGCGTAAGAAAAACTTTTAGGCATAATATGTATGAATTTGATTTAGCTATTGAACTTCCTCTGTCTATACTCGGCATTTAGGATTTCATTCCTACGAGAGACAGAAGGCTTGGTGAACTCTTTTCTTCTTCTGAGTTCTTTCATGATACCTACATCACGATGCTTTTTCTTATATCTTCTTAGTGCTCGATCTATTGACTCTTCGTCTTTTACATTAATGATGATCATAAATAAAAATTAATTTAAATAATTTTATGCGTAATCGTTTATGAATCAAAGGTCTACATGAGTACGCTTTATAATAACACAGCGCATTTCATCTTAGTTCCTTGAAACGGAGGGCAAAAATAATTATTTTTTGCAAAAATCGTCCACATTTAGGGCTACTATTTAATAAGACCCTCAATATTCTGGATTTCAGTGGGTTCTAGAGACATTAAGGTCTTCCGATTTCTAACCGGTATTTCATCCACATCGGGGTGATGCATCTGGGCCTTTTCGACGTCTTTTTCCGACAACAAGTGTATCATTGGGTATGGAGAACGATTCGTATAATGGGTTACCGTGGTTTCTTCATCCGCGTACATAAACTCCGGATGGAAGGCAACAGTCTGATACATTCCCTTCCCGATTATCTGTTCTACCAGCTCGTACAACTGCGATTCTAGGTACAGAAATTCACTGAAATCATGGAATCCTTCTGGAAAAATCAAGAATCCCGTACTGTGTTCTCCCCTATCTAGGCTTCTTACCGCGTTGATACAGGAAGTAAGAAGTGCTTCCCTATCCTTATTTTCTATGATCTCATAGGAAACTTCCTTGTTATTTATAGGCCTTTCGGCAAATGGGCAGATGTTGTACCCTATAATAAAGGCTTCAATCCATTCTTGTGTTCTTTCTATGATTCGTCTGTTGTCTCCCATTATGGAACAAAGATACCTCAAGTCTTATATAAACAAGTATGATGAACCTGGCTTCCTTCATACCATTAAATGAAAAGGTCTACAGCAGTAAGAATGTAAAAACTACAGTTCCAAATAAAAAGAAGATGAGTAAGCCTCCATAGGATATACTAAGAATAAGAAACTTGATTAAGGTCTTCACAAAGTGTTGCTTATAGACCTTCAGCATAGAAATGAATACATAAATCCCCACCATTGACATAAACAAGGGAAACATCCATACCGGAAAAACATTCAATCCTGCAACCAATACTGCTGAGACTAAGAATATACATGCATGCAGATGAAACGTGAAAATCAAATGTTCTATATAATAGTATTGGTGCCTAAAATTCAGAAAGAACAATACCAGTGCCAAGCAAGGCATCAACAACAAGGCAGCCCATGTAGTATGGCTGATGAGGGCTCCCATAATCTGTGATTCGTCTTTTACGTGCTTCACTTTTTGTTTAAATATCAATTGTTCGATTCTGCCAGCATCTTTTTTATAGATCTCAACCAATTCATCTTCACTCTTATTTAGAAAATCATACTTAGAAACCACCTCTGCCTTTTCACTACCTAAGCTAGCATACCTATTTAAGTCGATATTGGACCCGTACCGGTCGCCGTGTATAGAAGCATACATATTTTCTGAATCATCCAGCAATACCATCAATGAATCGTAAAAAGAAGTCATTATAGTATCCGTAATGGCTTCTGTTAGCTGATCTGGAAAAAGTGTATTCGTGTTATCAGTTATCTTATCTAAAATTCCGTATAGACGTTGACGCTCATAATTCTTTAGAATTCGTTCATTGTAGTCATAACCATGGTTAGTGGCAGATCGAAAACCTTGAAAACTCATGGCAAGTATAAAAAGCAATGAAGTAGCTAAGAGCAATCGAAGCGGATGTACGTACCGTCCATGCTTTCCAGAAAAATACTCTAATGTTAATCTTCCAGGAACAAACAGATCTTTAAGCGTCCGCCAAGTTCTCGAATCTATATTGAGCATTGAATCTTGAAACTCAGACCAGAGCTGTGAAAAAGTAATCTTACCATCGGTATTTTTCTGTCCACAGGTGGAACAATACTTAAAAGCCACCTCATTTTTAGCTTCGCAATTAAGACATATGTTGGATGAACCTGTATCCATAGGATGAAACTGAAACTTTTAATTCCCTAATTTAACATAAATGTAAATCGTACAATTGATTTTCATTGTTTTAAATATATATTGAATAAATCTTCCAATTGAGTTTCGACTACACTTACATGTTTTATCTATAGATATGCCTTCTCACTCTTTTTTCTGATTACCCATTTCTTCCATGATTTCATTTTTGAAATTTAAAAGAGATTCGTCCATTTCTAATTCTAATGACTTTTCTAATTGGGTGATAGCCTTAGGGGAATCCCCTTTGGTATAAAGAAAATAGCCATAATTAGAATAGACTGCTGGGAAGTCTGGATACAGATCTATATTGTACTGAAACATCTCGTGCGCCGTAGGCCTTGTTCTGATATCCTCACCATATCCCCAAGCCCACGAATTGAGATAGCCAAGTTGGGGTTTAGATTCACAACCCATATTATCACTGATTCTATTGTAATGCGCTTTTAGCTTATTGACCATGTCAATTTCAGAACCAGTGCTGGTGCTGAAGAACAAGTCATTCATTTCATGAAATTTATAATAGTCATAGAAGTGCTTCATTGCATCGTACGTAGCCGGAAATGGAACCGAGTAATGATTTTCATGAGGATAGTGTACCGCTTTTAGGTTTATCTTCCATTGTTCCGATTCTTTGTGTTTTCGAAATACTAAGTTGGCCCTATCTATATTGTATAAGAATTGCTCTGATGTTTTTTCTAAGTCTTCGTCTGTCATACCTTTGGGTCTATTGTAAGCAGACGCATAATACATATTTTCAGAGCTTAGATCTGACTTCCGTAATGTGTCCAGGATTTCATCTAGATAGACCCCATCCGCAAATCCAATCGCTGGATCAATAGCAAGATAATTATCGAAGTATTCTGGTTTTTCTAATAAAGCATAGAACACAAAAACCCCACCCAGCGAATGGCCGATAAGTGTCCTATTATCACAAGTATTGTACTTGTTCTCTAAATATGGAATGAGCTCATCGGTGATAAATGATAAGAATATAGACGCACCACCGGTATTGGATATGGAAGTTGAGTCTAAGCCTATCAATCCCTGCACGGGAGTGAAATCGTAGTTTCTGTTTGGATTCGTAATGCCTACGACGATGGATGAAGGCATTATGTCATTGCCTTGTGCCCCATTGCTTATGTATTTAATCGTAGAGGTGGTTTGGCTGAACTGGCTATCTGCATCTAATACGAACACTACCGGGATACGCTCCACTTGGTCGTAGTCATCCGGTACATGGATGAAAATCATTCTTTCTTCATTAAGCACAGTAGAATGAAAGGTCTCTTTCATTCCGATCGTAATCGATTCGTTTTCTACTGATTGTGCTTGTACTGATAATTGTATAAAGAGTAAAAGACAGAGACCAATTATTTTATGAATCATTCTTTCTTAGATTTAGCGTACTGCAGTCCATGAAAAACCACTGTTCAAAAATACAACAAAATATGTTGGATGTGTGGCTTTTGTTGATGGTTAAAAAGAATAGATATAAGAGCATTGCGGAAAGTCAATATGCAACACTGAACTACCTGTACTTCTGAGGAAAATCACAACAGCTAAGGTTAAAACACATTACAATAAATCATAATATGTTAATTGGTAGAGAAAATATCTTTTTGCGTAAGCATGAAAGTTTTACATGAGGCACATTCATTTTCAGCCTTCAAAATATCAATGAAAACAACAAGCATCCTTCTTGGAGGCAATCAATCATAAATTCAAGTGATCAATTATACTTAACCAATTTGTTTTTAAAACTTGACAGCGATATGCTTATTTTCAATATGCTTTATGATCTGCTTATGATCATTGCTAGAATCTAAATAGTAATCTTCCTTACCCATGAAATCTAATTCATAAAAGAAAATCCTTGTTTTCAACTCAGATAATATCTTTAAGGCCAGGGAATTTTTATAGTTTGAAATGAGCGCGTCATGAAAATCCATATCAGCATTTATCCGCTGAATTCTATCGTCGGTCTTCTCAAATGTATGGTTGAGTTTTTTAAGGGCCTTAATGTTTTTGTCTTTGAAAATCGAATTACGCAGCGCCAGCGATTCAAGGGAAGCTACTAATTCGTACAAATTAATAGCTTCTTCCTTCGATAACTTAGGTATGAAAAAACCTCTATTGGGAATAGATTCAACGATGCCCGATGATTGAAGTTGCGACAGTGCTTCTCTTATGGGAGTTACACTTACGTCTAGGTCTCGTGCCAGTGATGCTAAGGATAGAGGATTCTCAGGCTCTATAACTCCTGATCGCATCTTCTTCAATAGCAACTCTTTTACTTGATCTCTGAAATTTGTTTTTTCTACCATGATACGCTGTCTTAATTGGCTCTATGAAAATAGAACAATTGCTTCCCTCTAGAATTTATCTTATGAAGCCCTACCACATCTCCCTTATCATCATAATCGAATGTGATTTTCGATAAGTTACCATCTGAAAACATCAGCTTCTCATTTTCATATATCAATTCATAAGTACCCGTTTTAATGTTCGTATAGTACATTTTATCTTTATCTACGATAATACTATACAACAATCCGAGTTCAGTACTGTAGTAGATACCTTCGAATTTTTTAAACTCCTCTTCATTAAAATAAAAGGAATCTGTTTTTCTTTTGGCTTCAATATTATTGTAGGTTAATTGGTGTATGTCTCCTTTCGTATTTTTATTAAAAGTAATGGTTCTATTGCCATAATTCCGTACCAGAAAAGTAGAATCGTTGACAGGTTTCATATAAAAGGTATTTTCCCCATTGGCACGCGTATATAAATCATTATCCTTGAGGGTGATGTCAAGATACCATGCGTCTCCGAGTTTGTAGGTTCCTGTGTAGGCTTGAAGCATTTCTGTGGGGACTTGAACGGTTTCTTCTGCTGTGCTTGGCTTAGCATCTTCGGTTATCTTTTTCTCTTTAGGGAACAATGTGTCTAGATACCATTCTAATATGCCTCTCGTATTTATCCGATAGTTATTGGCAAAAAATATCCCCATGTTATGTTCTGGCAGGATTGTCATACTGGATGTGAATGAAGCCCAACTCCCATCATGTCCGATTAGTTTAACTCCATTGTAATGGTCTATATCTATTCCGTAGGCATAGGTGTTCTTGCTTCCATCATTTAATGCCGAAGTAGAAAACATAATGTCGATAATTTCTTTTTTATCCGTAGGCGGATTCAGTAAGAAATTCATCCATTTAGCCATGTCTAAAGCATTTGAGATCAAGGAACTGGATCCTAAAGCGCTTGTATTGTATATTTTCTTAATGCTATTGCCTTCTGAATCTATATTGTATGCCGATGCCATACCTTCAATAACCTTGTTTTGATTGCTATTGAAAAAGGTGTTGTCCATCATAAGGGGTTTAAAGATGTTTTGATGGGTCCAGTCCACAAAAGATTGCCCAGTTACTTCTTCAATGATTTTGGTTAACAACACATATCCAGAATTGCAATACTGATACCTTTCTCCGGGTACAAAGTCTAGGGTCTTCTGAGCATAAATAGCTCTCAATAGCTGATCAGTCGAAATTTTATCTTCATCAGACCAACCCATCTGGTAAATCAAGTAGGTCCAGTTCTTAATACCACTTGTATGGTGTACAAGATGACCGATAGTGATGTCATGATCGTAGGACGGAAAATCTGTTAGGTACTTTTGGATATTATCATCCATAGATAATTTTCCATTGGCCTCAAGAGTTGCTATAGTATAACCTGTAAACATTTTAGCTATTGAAGCAAGGTCGTACATTGTATGGACATTGTTCTTTGTATCAAGTTCAATATTAGACAGGCCATTGCTTGCAGAATATAGTGTCTTCTGGTCTTGAGTAATAATAATAGAGGTGCCAGGTTTTACACCCACGCTGTTTTCAATGAGTGTGGTGATGCTATCAAGCTTCTTTATCAAGTTTCCCTTCTGGGCAAATGTCAGCGTACAAGTAAAAAGCAGAATTATAAATAGGATGTTTTTCATAATTTGGTGGTTGGTAAATAATATATCGTATACGATTTTACAAATGTATTTATTTATTTCGAAAGCATGTAAGCCAATCCATTTATTGTTTGAAAGTAAAATCGGTTTTCATGTTCTCTAAGACAAAAAGCTAAAGGAATCTAGCATAGATAGGAACGGATTTCATCCCACTGCTCTGTGGGTTTGCGCTAAGCGTATTTCTACTTTTTCCACGTGCTATATCAATTATGTCGCTATGACCTATAGTCAGCATGCATCCTCTATGCTTAACCTATTCTCTTTTATCAACTTGAATCGAGTGATTACAAGGTAGAATTATCGGGGTACAAAATACAGCATCTGTGAAAGGAACAGCTATACAACCATTTTCTACCGCACTATACCATCGTCCTATTTTAACTCCTTTAATATTTGTTCGGAATTCGTAAAATCCTTAAAGATAGTTTCTGCACCTAATTCCCTCAATTTACCATCATTCTCAACATCTATTCCGATAAATTTAATCCCCAGGTTTTTACAGGTTTTATAATCCCACGCTCCATCTCCAAAGTAAACGATTTGTTTTGGAGGAAATTGATATTTTCTTGATAACTGAGCAATCACATCTTTCGTTATATCTTCTCTTGATCTATGATCATCACTATTAGAAAAACAGATCCCTTCTAATCCTACTCCGATAATCCCAAGTTTCAATCGAGCCGACTGTTCCCATGAGCCCGTTGCAATTCCCAGTTTGAATTCTTCCATTTTCTTAAGGCTATTAAAAAAACTTGAGGCGCCAGGAATTTCATTGAATTGCAAGCCGTCTTTTACACTTTCCGCTTTTAAATTTGCTACAAAATGCGAAATCATTGATTCATACTCTTCTTTCGTAGGTACTCTACCCCACTCTCTCTGGATTATTTCTTCTGTAATACCCCAATCTGTAACATGTTTTAAAACCGACCATTCTTGCTGCCATATATCTATTCCAAAAGTTTGCTCAAATGCTTTCATAAAACATTTGTCATCTACTTTTTTCGTATGGGTAAGTGTACCATCGATATCAAAAATCACATACTTCATATATTCGATTCTGGATTGGTTGCAGATAAAACAGACCGTGAAAATTCTAGCTTTCCAAAATTACAATAAATTATTCCAGCTTATAGGATATTGACTATGACGCAACTAACAAATAAATATGAGCGTCCGGTGGGAAAGCCTATAGTTTCATAAGTGCTATAAATTATTATGATTTATTTACTTCAAATTTATTGAAAGTTCAATATTCCCTCCAAACCCAATCTCTACTATCTTTTTTAATGTGGACAATCTAGCTTCCTTTACATTATTCCCAATTTTCGAGATATATGATTTCGAAGTTTCTACTTTATCAGCAAGTTACTGCTGAGTCAAACCCTTTTTCAATCTCGCTTCTTGCAAAAGAAATCCAATTCTAAAATCTTCATAACCCTCATCTAATTTATCTCTTACAGGAGTACCTACTTTACCAAAATCCTCATCTTTAATTTCAGACAAAGTCTTAACATTCTCATTTTTCATTTTCATATTTTTTTTTGACCACTAATGCTTTTTCAATCTCTTTTCTCGGCGTTTTTTGTGACTTCTTTTGAAATCCGTTTGTCATAAAACTATCATTCTAATCATGTACTACATACGTTTAGCCCCCATAAGCGTTTCGTCATTTATGTATCAGCAGCTTTTCAACTATTCTGGACCTATTACTAAAAGTAGCAACTACATAATATATCCCTGAATTTAAGTTTGAAACATCCATATTGACATTGCTGGATTGAATATAGATACTAAGAACCGACACCCCTAAATTGTTGACAATAACGATACTTTCCAAATCTTCATGGACATCAGATGCTTCAATGCTTATTGCGTTAGTTGCAGGATTAGGGTAAATGTTTAAGGACGTATTACTTATAAGTCTATCATGATTAATGCTAGTCAATAAGTCAGGGTTGTTAAACACTTCGTCCAAGTAGTCTAATCGCTGAGTTAACCAATCAATTGTGTACTGAACAATACTTTGGTTGTAACTTTCACACGCTGTCCATGTTTTTAATTCTCTTTCGTATACGCCACTTTTCTGCAGATAATTAATTCGATGGGTAAAGTCCTGAATCAACCTTTCCGTCTCAAGAACATGGCTTCGCAATTCATTCCATCTTTTCGCTAACCTTACAGTAAATCCGTTCTCACTATCATCTAATATCAGTCTTCTATAAAAACCATTCGTTAAAATATCATCGGTAATGTTTTCAATAGAGCCATCCCAGATGGTACCAAAACTCCCATCTAAATCCCAAGGAATGTAAAAATATGGTTCACCTTTATCATACTTCGCAATGAAAAGATTCTTCCCTGCATTGTCTGTGGCTCTCAATAAATTAAGAAAAATAAAATAGTTGACTGCGTTGTCAATATTAAATCTATCGCTATAATTTTCGTAAAAAGAAATGTCTTCTTCATGGATGACGAAATCGACGAATTCATGAATATTCGCCCACTCTATTTCACTATCTGGGTACTTGTATTCGAACCCACTCCATTCATCTTTTTGATTATTAAATGGAGGCAAGTCTGTAAATGTAGAGGCACCCCATGCTATGCCTTTGTATAGCTCGCCTTTAATTTCACCATTGTCATATTTCTTTAATTGAAGTTGCTTTCTATCTATTCTTTCACTTAGCGCATACAACCCTCTATACGCTGAATCAACGAATAACTCTACGTATTCTTGCCTTACCCCATTGATAGCACTTGACTCCTCTTTATGATAGTACAGTGTATCTATCTTATTCCACAATTCATATCCCAGCTTACTGCGTAACCTCAATGGCTCATTACACATAGCTTGTAAATTCCAATCGTCGTCACACCTCATATCAAGCAAGCAAAAGTCGGTTGTGCTGGAGCCGTTAGCATCTTCCCAGAACTCTACTTTGAAAGATTTCTTCGCCAAGGATTGAGTCGATCCCCCACGATACTCAATACCAATATTATTTACAATGTAATTTCCTGAGGGTTCACACATCGTGAAATGTGCCAGGACTTTAGGCTCATCAACAATCGTATGGCTCGATGCAATATTTATAATGGGCAGTTCTGTGAAATACAAAGTATACCTTCGGTCATCTTCATCAGTTATGTTGTATACCCTACCTACCTCAAGCTCTACCACGTTTTCTATAAAAGTGTATTCTGTATGGTCTACTGAAATACTACCCTTTGGTTCAGGGTAAGAAACATTTAACTCATCAACATTTTGATTAATTAAGACAAGCCTTTCAATAGTGTCTATATTAAAATACTTTGATTCTATATTCACAATTTTTCCTTGTGAACGAACAGTTCCTACCATAAGAATTAGAAGAACAATCAGAACCGTTACCTTTTTAGTCATTTTTGTAATTGAATTACTATACCATAACGTTGTATTAAAAGGCAAGTATGTGTGACAGCCATATATTCATTTTTACATTGTTACATTATTAAGTGATTTCTTTTGGACA
>CAZFJO010000007.1:34772-36904 GCA_964518915.1 uncultured Saprospiraceae bacterium | reverse complement strand
TGGAATAGGAATGCATCGAAAAATAGGACGGCTATGTTTACCGTTAATTATCTGAGTAGTGGGACACTATTTGGTGCTACATGTATTGAATGGCCTGCTGATGCTAAAGTGGCATTCGATCATGCAGTAGACATATGGGGTGACATTCTTACTTCTTCTACAGATATTAAAATCGATGCTTGCTGGAGTAGTTCCTTAGGAGGCAACGTCTTAGGAGCTGCTGGTGCAACAAGCAATACACCTTTGGAAGTTGTTGGGCAGCTACCTGTTTCATTTTTTCCTGAGCCACTGGCAGAACAATTATTGGGAATCGATAACAATCCAAATGCATCAGATATCAATGCTATCTTTAATGCTAATCTATCTCTAGGAAGTGGATGGTATTTTGGAACAGATATGAATGTTCCTGTTAATGGATTCGACTTTGTATCCGTTGTCTTGCATGAATTGGGACATGGTCTGGGGTTTGCGGGAGCTGCTGATGTAGATGATGGTGACCCCATGAATGGGGCAGAATGTACAGGGACTGCAGGAATTGGCTGTATTGGTTTTTTAACCCAAGGTGGTATTTGGATTCCTACAATCTATGATCGATTTGTGGACATTGACGACGGCACGCTTCTGATAGACCAATCTAATCCTAGTGCGGATATAACAACCTTATTACAAGGAGGATCGGTCACAGGCGGGATGGGTGGCCTGCAGTATGATGATAGTAACATTGATTTTTTCACTAGAATAGCAACAGCAGACCTACATACTCCTGGTACTTTCCAGCCAGGGTCGAGTTATTCTCATTATAGTGAAGCAACTTTAGGAAATGAATTAATGTCACCATCTATATCCAATGGACAAGCCATTCATGACCCAGGAATGGCGGTTGGTTTTTTTGAAGAATTTGGATGGAATCTGAATGTTGTTCCTGTTGAACTTATCTCCTTTTCTGCTGAAACAGATGGAAGCCAAGTAGATTTATCATGGACAACAGCTTCAGAAGTTAACAATGACTTTTTCGAAGTGGAACATTCTACGGATTATGAAAACTTCGAGGTTATCGGTACGCTACAAGGGAAAGGTAATAGCAACGATCTAAACAATTATACATTCACTGATCCTAATCCTGTGATAGGAATCAATGTCTACCGACTGAAACAAGTAGATTATGATGGTACCTCATCGCTCAGCAACCTAGAAGTTATAGATATTTCATCTGAAGATCAGACGATTGCAATAGGTCCTAATCCCTTCATTGAGACCATCCGCATAAACAGCAATAAGAAACTAGACGATGTGAAAGTAAGCATCTATGATACCTTCGGGAAATTGGTTTTCAGCAATGGAATAGATGCTACCCATGATCTTAATCTAAGTAGCTTGCCTGCAGGAAGCTATGTTGTTGAAGTTTCCCATAAAACGGGCAGTGTAACTAAAAGATTGATAAAATCTGAATAGAAAATTACGTATTCTAACTCGTGGCTAGAAGGGCTACGAGTTAGAATAAAACTTAAAAGTTCCTTCTTCCCCGTGTGGACTATAATCTCCTTTTTCTAAGCTTAAAGCATCCGAAATATTTAGGTAAAAATGCTCTTCTCCTATTTCTCTGTATAGTCCTGTTTTAAATAGCATATCTCTTACTGGTCCGACTACTTCGGTCATAATGAACATGATCTCCCTTTCTTTACAGAATGAGTACACTTTTTGAAGCGCTTGAAATCCAGTGCTGTCTATACGGTTAATTCCACCAGCTGAAACTATGATTCGTTCTATATCTACGTTGTCCTTTATTTCCGATTGAAACAAAGTTGTAAAATGATCTGCATTGGCAAAAAACAAGTCTTTGTCGTATCGTATTATCAATATTCCAGGAAACGTCTCCGCTTCAGGGTATCTTTTGACATTTCGGAAGGTATTGGAATTTTCAAGCTTTCCGAGAATGGCATAGTGTGGCTTAGCGGATTGTGCAAGGACTATAGTGAGGGAAAGTAAAATACCTATGATGACTCCATTTTGTATGCCCAATAATAATGTCCCTAGAAAAGTTAAAATGAAAACCAAGAAATCATTTTTATGAAACTTCAGGAGATTATTTGCGTAAGCGATATCGATCAACTTGATAACCGCAGAAATAACGA
>CAZFJO010000007.1:30738-34672 GCA_964518915.1 uncultured Saprospiraceae bacterium | reverse complement strand
AGGAGATTATTTGCGTAAGCGATATCGATCAACTTGATAACCGCAGAAATAACGACGGCACCCAAGATGGCTTTAGGATAATAATACAATACGGGCGTAAGAAAAAACAGTGCGAGGGCTATACTTATCGCTGCTATAATACTTGATCTTCCAGAAGCAGATCCAGATTCAGCATTAATCGCCGACCGCCCAAAACTTCCAGTATTAGGGAAGGCTTGAAAAAAACTTCCCACTAACTTAGCCATACCTAACCCAAATAGTTCCTTGTCTGCGTCAATCCTTTTCTCCGTATTCTCAGCCAAGCTCTTAGCAATAGAGAGGGATTCTATAAAACTTATCAGACAGATAATAAGTGCCAGAGGCATAATCTGTTGTACATCGGAATAATTAAGAAAGGATACCGAAAACGCCGGCAATCCAGAAGGGATACTTCCTATAATTGCCAATTCTGAAAAGTTATCTTGGAAGAAATATACCAGGCATATGCCTAAAATAGAAACCAATAAAGCCCCTGGGATTTTAGATTTTTTCCATTTTATTAAAAATAGAATGACCAAGGCTCCAGCGCCCACACATAAGGAATAGGTGTTTATCGATTTAAGACCAGACCACAAGCCTGACAGCAATCCCATTATATCTGTATTGTTAAGAATCTTACAACCTATAATGTGCTTGAGCTGGCTGAGTATGATGATGATAGCTGCTCCTGATGTAAAACCCTTGATTACTGGAAGCGATAGAAAATTGACCAGAAAACCTGCCCTGAACATGCCTAGCACCATCTGTATAGCACCAGCTACAAGGGAAGCCAGTAAGGCCAGTTGTATATACCTTTCCGTCCCTGGTTCTGCCAGTCTGGATAGCTCACCGAGCATAATGATAGAGACCAGGGCAACAGGCCCTACAGAAAGGTGAATGGACGAACCGAAAAGTGGATATATAAGTAAAGGTACTAAGCAAGCGTATAGACCATAGATGGGAGGCATCCCAGCCAGCAAGGCATAAGCCATACATTGTGGAATGGCAATGATTGCAACGGTTAATCCTGCCACTAAGTCTTTCTTCCAGAACCGGGTACTTAATAAATCCTTGTTTAAGAAATTTCTCACGGTGCTAAGATATAGATATGCATCCGTTTTTTTCTATGAAATGTAAGATCAGAAACGAGCAATATCCACTTCAGGATGCAATTCAATTCCATCAAGTAGGTGTTGCACGAAGTGGTCGGCCCAGTAAGGAGACAGTGATGCTCCTTTCGTTCCCATACCGTTGAATATGGCCAGTCGGGGATGGTCAGGATGTCTGCCTAAGAATGGGCGCCTCCCTTTAGTAGCTGGTCTTACGCCTGCAATGTGATCAATGACCTCATATGGGACTTTAAGGATTTCGTCCAGAACAGATCTGAGCCGATTGCCTTCTTCTTCAGAAGGTTCAATCTGGTTGATGTTCCAGTTGTATCCTGCGCCTACCCAGAATATGTCATCTTCTAGTGGAATAAGAAATAATTTATGTCTTAAAACCAAGTCTGTTTTAAATCCAGGAATGCGGATAAGGAGGACTTCCCCTTTAGCGGGTTGAAATGGAAGATGGTTGAAAAATGGGTTGTCCACACATCTATACCCCTCTGCAAAAACAACAAGGTCATACGATCTACCCATGTATTCTATCGAGTTAGGTCCGACCTTTATTTCATCGTACTTGAGAATTGTACTTATGTTGTCATCTGCATACTTGAGCTTGTAAGCATCGACGGTCTTACCTAAGTTAATCTGATAGGCTTCATGGATTGTCCCTGCACTAAAGACAGGATGGATAACTTCTGCATATTGTTTTAAATCGGAAGGTGGCTCTAAGTATTCTTGATAAGCGCTGTCATCTAATCGGTGGTACCACTTGTTCTCTGCAGCTTGATCTGGCAATGTACGAATCACTGAAGTCGACTTTATAATTCCATCAAGATTTAATAAAGATTCGATTTCGGTATAGAAGGTTTTAGCTTTAGCTATCAATTCGTCCACCATCCAGCTCTTAACATAACTTCTTCCTGTAACGGGGTTGATCATTCCAGCTGCTACCCGACTAGCGCTAGAAGGTAGACTGTCATCAATTGTAGTGACGTGGCAATTTCGCTTACGCAAATGGTGTGCTACTGCAACCCCTGCTATCCCCTGCCCGACCACTAAAACTTCAGTCATCTTCTGATAAGGTTATAAGAATGGCTTGGTCTTTCTTCTTGAGTTTACTTACGACTAAGTCGTAGGAGTGGTTAATGAGTTCGATGATTTTACGTACTTCAATCCCCGATTCCATGTATATCGTATTCCAGTGCTTCTTGCTCATGTGGTAGCCTGGGACAATCATTCCATCATATTCTTCTCTCAGTTCTATGGCAATTTCAGGATCGCACTTAAGATTGCAAGATGTAGGGGATCTTTCTAAAGAAGTCAAAGCAAACATTTTTCCCATGACTTTAAAGACAAGGGTAGATTCGTCAAAAGGGAATGACTCCTCAACTCCAGGTTTCTGCAAGCAATATTCTCTGAACGATTCAATATCCATAATAGTTGTAATTCTAGTATCCGTGAAAAGTAAGAAAATTAAAGAAATTCGTAGCGTGCACGGACTAAAACAGATGCCCCATCTGTTCTTTCTTAACAGACAGGTAGTCTTTATTCTGATCGTGAGGTTCTATGATGAGTGGGATTCTGTCTACTAGCTCTATGCTTGAATTTTCAATGGAGGTAATCTTCTCAGGATTATTGGTTATTAATCGAATACGCTTGACATTTAAGTCTACAAGCATTTCTATGGCAATCTCATAGTGCCGTGCATCTGCTTCAAAACCTAGGTGTAGATTAGCATCTACCGTGTTTAATCCCTGATCTTGCAGATTATAGGCGTGCATTTTATTAATCAATCCTATACCTCTTCCTTCTTGTCTGAGGTATAAAAGGATTCCTTTTTCTCGGTTTAGTAGCTTTAAAGATTGATCGAGTTGTTCTCCACAATCACAGCGCAGCGAACCTAAAATATCTCCCGTAAGGCACTCACTGTGTATTCTGACAGGTACAATGTCTCCTATTGAGATTTCCTTGTGTACAAGGGCAAAGTGTGGTCTAAGGTCTTCGTTATCATCAGAAAAAAGAATGATATCGAAATCTCCATGTTTGGTAGGTAAGGATGTTTTTACTTGTCTATTCACGTCAGTTTCAATTTACAACTTCACAAAAATAACAATATTGAAATCGAATAAGTTGCTGACAACACATGATTAAAGTTTAAAATTCATATTATGAAATTCTATAATATCTTTGAAATTGCACAATATTTGCACTATAATCGTAATGAAATGTCTAAAGAGTACGTTAATGTATATGTATTCTTCTGAATGTAACGTCTTTTTTTAAAAACAATGAGTCATGGTAGGAAATCTAGCGTACGAAAAAGAAAACAAGGATAAGGGAATGAGAATTTCAATAGGAATTCACCTGTTATTGCTTCTTATTGCATTTTTCTATATCCTTCCGATGCCTAATCCTAAACCTAAACCGTATGCGGTTCAGGTTGAGTTTTCATTTGCCCCGAGCTCGTTGAGTAAGTATGCTAAATCTGATCCTGGTAAAGCAAGGCCTAAAACGAAGAAGGTCGAGAAAGTGGCTACCAGCAAGCCTAAGACTGTAGAAGTTAAGAAGCCTGAAATAAAGCAACCGGAAAAGCCTAAAAAAGTAGTTACTCCTACTCCTACTGAACCTATAGTAGAGGATGTAGTAGAAGAAGATAGTCCGATCGAAGCCGTAGAAGAAGAAATCGATGTTGAGGTTCCAGAAGAAGAAGTTTACGAAGAAGAACTAGAAGAGGTTCCAGAAGAAGTACTAGAAGAAGTCGTAAAACCTGAAGATAGACCTCAAGAGACCGATGTAGATACAGAAGAAAC